>CAYYLW010000036.1:0-20160 GCA_964472465.1 uncultured Oscillospiraceae bacterium
CGCTGCGCGGGGGCTGGTGTAGGGCGGGGAGGCAAAGTGCACCGCCACCAGCCCCAGGCCCCGTTTTGCCATCTGCCAGGCGGCCACGGGGCTATCAATCCCGCCCGAAAGCAGCACTGCCGCCCGCCCGCTTGTGGGCACCGGCAGCCCGCCGGGGCCGCGCTGTTTGCCCGCGTGCAGGTAGGCCGCCACCTCCCGCACCTCGGCGGTCACGCATACCTCGGGGCTGTGTACATCCACCTTGAGGTGGGGAAAAGCGTCCAGCAGTAGCCCGCCCAGCTCCCGCACCAGCTCCATGCTGTTCAGCGGGAAGGTTTTGTCGGCTCGTTTGGCCGCCACCTTGAAGGTTTTGGCCTCGCGCAGTTTTGGCCCCAGGTATTCAATGGCCGTGGCCGCAATGCTCTCCATGTTTTTTTCACACACCGCCGCACGGGTGAAAGCCGCAATGCCAAACACCCGCAAACACCGCTGAAAAGCCTCCCCGGTGCAGTCTATGGCGGTTTGGTCGGCCGGTTCTATGTACACGGCGCTTTGGGAGCAGCGCAGCTTCCACTGGCCCAGCCCCGTAAGCCGCGCCCGCAGGCTTTTCAGCAAAGCGCTCTCAAAGGTTTTTCGGTTCAGGCCTTTTAGGGCCATCTCGCCCATCGTGGCCATCAGCATCTCTTGCATGGTTCCTCCCGCCGCTCTCTAGCGGCCTATCCAGTATTGTTGGGCCCCTGTGGCGGGGGCTAGCGTTTCGCCAACCTTTGCAGCCCTTCTTGCAGCCCTTCCAGCAGGGCGTCTATGTCCTCCTCGGTGTTCTGCCCGCACAGGCTCACCCGCAACGCGGCGTCCACCCGCTCCGGCGGCAGGCCCATCGCCGTCAAGGTGTGGCTGGGCTGCCCTTTGGCACAGGCGGAACCGCTGGAAACATACACCTCCCGCTGTTCCAAATGGTGCAACAGCACCTCACTTTTGCACGGCGGCAGGCTGAAATTGCAGATGCCCGGCCAGCCGTCTGCCGGGGAGTTGGGCACAAAACCGGGCAAGGCCGCCAGGCCCTCGTCCAGCTTTTTGCGCAGCGCCACCACATGGGCGGCGCTCTGCCGCCGGTTTTCCACGGCCAGTTGCACCGCCTTGGCAAAGCCCGCTATATAAGGGGTATTCTCTGTGCCGGGGCGCAGGCCATACTCTTGCCCGCCGCCCGCCAGCACCTTCTGCAAAGCAAAACCCGGCCGCAGCACCAGCGCCCCCATGCCCTTGGGCCCGCATAGCTTGTGGGCCGAGATGGCACAGCTATCAATGCCGCCCTCCTCAAGGCCCAGTTCCAGCTTGGTAAAGGCCTGTACGGCGTCCACATGCACGGCCAGGCGTCCATTTTTTCGCTTGGCCTCCCTGGCCAGGGCGGCGGTGTCCAGCAGCGCGCCGGTCTCGTTGTTCAGCCGCATGGCGCACAGCAGCACCGTTTTGGGCCCAATGGCCGCCAGTAGCGCCTCGGGGTCCACCCGTCCGTCCTGGCCGGGGGGCACCAGCGTCAGGCGGAAGCCCTCTTTTTCGGCCAGCATCTGGAGGGGCTGCTCTGCGCCCGGGTGCTCGTACCCGGTGGCCACCAGATGGTCCCCCCAGGCGCTGCGCGCCCTGGCCGCGCCCAGAATGGCCAGGTTGTCGGCCTCGGTGCCGCTGGCCGTGAACACCAGCTTTGCCCCGCTGCCAAAGGGCTTGTAGGCCAGCCCCAGCGCCTGCAACAGGCAGCGGCGCGCCCCTTCGGCCAATTCCTCGGCGGCCAGGCCCGGCGCATACAGGGAGGAGGGGTTGGCCCACTGCCGCAGCAGACACTCGTGGATATGAGCCGCCACCTCCGGGTGCACCTGGGTGGTGGCGGCATTGTCCAAATAATGCATAGATACTCCTGTTTGGCCCTGCCTTTGGGCCGGGCCACCGGGCGCTTCGGCCCCTTTTACTTAACAACTTATTATAAACCATTCTCCCCCCCGCCGCAAGCAAGGCAGGGCATTCAAATATTCAGGCGATACAAGAAGAAGTTTCAGCCATGGAACTCGCTACAGTTTCAGCCGGCTAACCGCGCAAAAATTCCCCTTGCCCACCCCTTGTGGTAGTGCTATACTGTATATGTTTTGCAGGGGGTAACTGCCGCCTGCACCCTGTTTGCACTCTGGCCATAGCCCGCTGCTGCCGGGGGCCGCCAATGCTTTTGTAGCCCGATAGACGGAAAGGAAACCTTTTGCATGACCTTCCCTGAATTTATCTATCAAGTCACCCATAGTCTGCCCTTGCTCATCACCGTGCTGCTCACCCTGGCCGTTATTTTGGTGAACGGGTGGACGGATGCCCCAAACGCCATTGCCACCTGCATCTCCACCAGGGCCATGGCCCCCCGCCCGGCCATTTTGATGGCGGCGGTCTTCAACTTTTTGGGCATTTTGTTCATGACCCTCGTCAACAAAACGGTGGCCCAAACCATCTATAATATGGTGGATTTTGGCACGAATAGCCATGAGGCCGTGGTGGGGCTATGCGCCGCCATGGTGGCCATTGTGGTGTGGGCCGTGGCCGCCTGGGCTTTTGGCATTCCCACCAGCGAAAGCCACGCCCTCATCGCCGGGCTTTCGGGCGCGGCCATTGCCATGCAAGGCGGGCTTTCGGGCATCAATGGCAGCGAGTGGGTGAAGGTGCTGTACGGCCTGGCCCTCTCCACCTTCCTGGGTTTTGTGATGGGCTATGTGGCGGTGCGGCTCATCGGTTTTTTCTTTAAAAAGGTGGACCGCCGCAAAACCACCACCCCCTTCCGCTGGGCGCAGGTGGGCGGGGGCGCCGCCATGGCCTTCATGCATGGCGCGCAGGACGGCCAAAAATTCATGGGCGTGTTTCTGCTGGGCATGGCCTTGGCCCGGGGCGATACCGGCACCACCAACTTCACCATTCCCTTCTGGCTGATTTTGCTGTGCTCGGTGGTGATGGGCCTTGGCACCTCCATTGGGGGAATGCGCATCATCAAGGCGGTGGGCATGGATATGGTGAAGCTGGAAACCTACCAGGGCTTTGCCGCCGACGCCGCGGGCGCCAGTTGCCTGCTCCTCTCCTCCCTCACGGGCATTCCTGTTTCCACCACCCACACCAAAACCACCGCCATCATGGGGGTGGGCGCGGCGCGGCGTTTGCGCAGTGTGAACTGGGGCATTGTGGGCGAAATGGTGGCCACCTGGCTACTCACCTTCCCGGGCTGCGGCCTCATTGGTTTTCTCATGGCCAAGGCCTTCACCTTCCTGTTTTAGCCCTCATTCTATCTATAGGAGATGATTAATATGGCAAAAACAAACCCCTATTACGATACCTTCCGCCAGCTCTCCCAATCTGCCTGCCAGGCCGCCGGGGAGCTGCAAACCACCCTGCGGGATTTTGGCCGGGAGGATTTCAAGGCCCGCATGGCCGAACTGCACGGCATCGAGCATGAGGCCGACACCATCAAGCACGAGATGATGACAAAATTGGCCAAAGAATTTGTCACCCCCATCGAGCGGGAGGACATCATCCAGCTTGCCAACGAAACCGACGAACTGGTGGACTGCATCGAGGATGTGGTGATTCGGATGTATATGTACAACATCCAAGTGGTGCGCCCCGAGGCGCTGGAATTTTGCGCGGTGATTCTGCGCTGCTGCCAGGCGCTGGCCGGCGCCATGGAGGAATTCCAAAATTTCCACAAATCCAAAACCCTGCACGCCGCCATTGTGGAGGTGAACACCCTGGAGGAAGAGGGTGACGCGCTCTATATCAGCGCCATGCACCGCCTGTTCAGCGAAGGAGGCGACGCCGTGAACATCCTGGCGTGGAGCGAGGTGTTTGACCGGCTGGAAAACTGCTGCGACACCTGCGAGCATGTGGCCAACGTGCTGGAAAGCATCATCATGAAAAACGCGTAACCAAACGGCTCCATTGTAGAAAAGGCCCCCGGCGCATTTGCGCCGGGGGCCGCTTTCTTTGATGCCGTTACACTAAAACCCGAACAGGCCGGGGATGAGATAGGTGAGCACCAGCATGATGACACAGGCGCTGCAAATGCCCGCAAAAATGGCCGGGAAGGAACGTTTGGGCGAAATACCCAGCAACGCCGCAATCAAAGAGCCCGTCCACGCGCCGGTAACCGGCAGCGGAATACCCACGAAGGCCAGCAAGCCCACCTGCACCCGGTGGGGGTATTTTTCCATCATCTCGGCGCCTTTGCGCATGGCACGCGCCTCGATGGCCCGGGCAAACTTTTGGATGGGCCCGTGGTCTTTTAGGTAACCTAGGATACGCTCGATAAAGAAAATGATGAAGGGCACCGGGATGGCATTGCCCAAAATGCACAGGGGGGCGGCAATGTACCACGGCACCCCCAGAATGGCGGCGGCTATCAGCCCGCCGCGCAGCTCCAAAATAGGCAGCATGGAAATGACGAAAATCACCAGTTCAGGCGAGAGATATTCCTGCAAAAAATGCGTTACTGTTTCTGCCATGGTCTTTTCAATACTCCTCGTGTCATCATAATAACGTCGCCTTTGTTCCGCACTGCCTCTTACCCGGCAGATACCTCATTATGCCAAAAAGGCCCGGGGCTGTCAAATCGGCCACGGCCCGCCGCACAGCCAGCCGCGGGCGAAAGAAAGAAAAGGGTGGTTTTTTTATAGGAAGCGCAAGAATGCGTAAAACAACAGGCGCAGGGTTTGGTACAATAGATGGGAAGGAAGGAGGGTTTGGGTATGACACAAAACCAGGTGGAAAAGGCAGTGGCCGCCATTGATTTTATCGAGACGCACCTGACGGAAAAGCTGAGTTTAGATACCGTGGCAGGCGCCATGCACTATTCCAAATACCACCTACACCGGGTGTTCACCAAAACCATCGGCCTCACCATCCACGATTATGTGCTGCGCCGCCAGCTTACCGAAGCCGCCAAGCTCTTGGTCTTTTCTCAAAAACCCATCGCCGAAATTGCCACCCTAGCCGGGTACGAAACACAGCAGGCCTTCACCCATATTTTTACCGCCATGTACAAACTGTCTCCCAGCCAATATCGGCACAGCGAAAAATTCTATCCTCTACAGTTACGGTTTTGTTTAGAAGGAGACTATGAAATGCTGCACAGCCAAGAGCGCTGCGAATGGGACATTGTGTTTGCCACAGAGGAAGATATTCCCGCCTGGATGGCCTTGGTACGGCTGGTCATCGACGGTTTTCCCCATTTGCAGGAGGGGGAATATCTGGATACGCTACGGCGGTATATCCAAAACGAGCAGGCGCTGATTGCCAAGGATGGCCCGGTGGCGGTGGGCATTCTGCTGTTTTCCTACCAAACCAAAAGCATTGATTTTATGGGAACACACCCACTGTACCACAGCAAAGGGCTGCCAAAGGCCTTTCTAGATAAGGTACTGGGGGAGCTGGTTGGGGGGCAAAGCATCAGTATTACCACCTATAGAGAGGGCGACAAAGCGGACACCGGGCACCGCAAATTGGTGCAGGGCCTGGGCTTTGCGGAGGCGGAATTGCTGGTTGAATTCGGCTATCCCACCCAGCGCTTTGTTCTGCCAAGGGAGGCCGCCGATGAACCCTAACACACAAAGCGGCAGGCACAAAACCATGCCTGCCGCTGTCAATGCCACCCCATTCCCCGATGAGCTTGCGCACCTGGCAGAGATAAACAAAAAGCTGGAAGCCGCCGTACAAGCGGCAAACCGCAACGTGGAAAAAATAGACAGGGAATATCGCGCGGCCAAACGCTATATGGCCGATTACCGCGGGGAACTTGACCCCCACGAAATGTTCCAAAACGAACTGGCGCTGAAACAAATTGACCACACCGGCGCTTTTGCCGTTGGCGTTTGGGAAAAACTGGCAAAGTTGCAAGAATCCCCCTATTTTGCACGGATTGATTTTAAAGCCACCGGCGAACCGGAGGCAACACCCTATTACATTGGCCGCTTTGCTTTCACCCACGAGGGTGACCTGCTCATTTTTGACTGGCGCGCCCCCCTTGCCAGCCTGTTCTATGACTGTGGGCTTGGCCCTGCGGGCTATATGGCCCCCATGGGCAGAATAGAGGGCGAGCTGACACGTAAACGCCAATTCAAGGTAAAAAACGGCGTGCTGGAGTACGCGCTGGAAAGCGCGGTGCACATTCAAGACGAGGTACTACAGCGAGAGCTTTCCCACAGTGCGGATGAAAAGATGAAGTCCATCATTGCCACCATCCAAAAAGAACAAAACCAAATCATCCGAAGTGAGCAGGCGGGAACCATGATCATTCAAGGGGTGGCCGGTTCCGGCAAAACCTCCATCGCGCTGCACCGCGTCGCCTTCCTGCTGTACCGCTTTCAAGATACGCTTTCGGCGCAGCAGGTGGCCATCATCTCCCCCAGCAAGGTGTTTGCCGATTACATCGGGGGCGTTTTGCCGGAACTGGGCGAGGAGCCCATCTGTGCCCTTCGTTTTTGGGACATTGCCGCTGAGCAGCTTGCGGGTGTGATTGCTTTTGAGCCGGACAAAGACCCTTTGGAAACCGAGGACCCCGCCTGGGCCCAGCGGGCGCGCTTTAAATCTACACTGGATTTTGTGCGGCTGCTGGAGCGGTTTGCAGCCGAAATCCCCGCGCTTATTTTTGCGCCTTCGGATTACACCTGCGGGCCGTTTTCCGTAACGGCGGCCTGGATACAGGCCCGCTTTTTCGCCTATCAAAGCCAGCCCATTAAAAAACGGCTAGCCCTGGTTGCCGGCGATATCCACAGCCGCTTTGCCGCGAATAACCGGATGGACGAAGAGCCACCAAGGGCAAGGGCCATTCTAAAAAGCCTGACAGCCATGCTAAAAACCAAAAACACCCTGGCGCTCTACCGGCAGTTTTACCGGTGGCTCAAGCGGCCAGATTTGCTTGTGCTGCCCAAAAAGCAAACCCTGGAATGGGCCGATGTGTTTCCGTTTCTGTATCTGCACGGCGTTTTCGAGGGCTTCCAGGAAAACACCCGCCTGCAACATTTGGTGGTGGATGAAATGCAGGACTATAGCCCCATTCAGTACGCGGTACTCAACCGCCTATTCCCCTGCCAAAAAACCATCCTGGGCGATTTTGGGCAACTGGTTAGCCCAAACCACCTGCATACCCTGGCCCAGCTACAGCAGCTTTATGAAGGCGCCCAGCTTGTGGCACTGCACAAAAGCTACCGCTCCACCTACGAGATTATCCGCTTTGCAAAAGGCATCCGGCAGGTGGATGCACTGGAACCGGTGGCGCGGCACGGGGAGGCCCCGGCGGTGGTTCCTTGCGCCAGCCGGCAGGAGACCTTTGCAAAAATTAGGGAACGGCTGGATGCCTTTTTGCAAAACGGCGGGGGTTCCCTGGGTATCCTGCTGAAAACGGGCAGCGCCGCCGAAAAAATGTACGGGCAGCTCTCGCCGCACTACACGCTCCGGCTTATTTCACCCGATAGCGCCCACTTTGCCGGCGGCATCTCCATCAGTTCCATCCAAATGGCCAAGGGCCTTGAATTTGACGAGGTGATTGTGCCTGAAGCCGATGACGCCAGCTACCACACGGAACACGACCGGAGCCTGCTCTATATAGCCTGCACCCGGGCCCTGCACAAGCTGGCACTGTTTTACACCGGAAAGCAAACGCGGTTCATCGGCGAAAACACCGGTGGATAAGAAAGAGGGAAAAGAAAAAGCCGTAGGCTCTTGCAAAACAAGGGCCTGCGGCTTTTTTGGCTGGCACCCCCTACAGGAATCGAACCTGTAACTGTCCCTTAGGAGGGGACCGTTATATCCATTTAACTAAGGAGGCATACACCCCCTCTTAGGGGGGCTTTTTTAGGGTATCATGTTTTGCCAAGAAAATCAATTGCCAGGCGGGGGGTATTCCCTTTCCATGTGTTGTTCAAAGGCGCGGGGCATGGTATACTATTTTGGTTATGCCAGATAGATTTACACTGGGGTGGTGAGGGCCATGCGTGTTTTGGGGGTAGACCCCGGCTATGCCATTGCGGGCTATGGCGTGGTACAGGCCCAGGGCCGGGCGCTGCGCACCGTTACCTTTGGCGCCGTTACCACCCAGACGCACACCGCTTTTGAGGACCGTTTGTGCGAAATTTACACCGATTTTTGTGAGCTGATGCAGGTGTTCCAGCCCGAAGTTATGGCCATTGAATCCCTGTTTTACCAAAACAACCAGAAAACCGCCATCGCCGTGGCCGAGGCCCGCGGGGTGATTTTGCTGGCTGCGCGGCAGGCGGGGGTACCCATTTTTGAATACACTCCCTTGCAGGTGAAGCAGGCCGTTACCGGCTATGGCAAGGCCAGCAAGCGGCAAATTCAGGAGATGACGGTGCGGCTTTTGGCCCTGCCGGGCATTCCAAAACCCGATGACGCCGCCGACGCCCTGGCCATTGCGGTGTGCCACGCGCACTCGGCGGCCAGCGCACAGTTTGGCAAAACACGCACCCGCCGCCAGCAGATGGGCTATGAATAGGGCCGGTTTTGCCAGGCCTAGGCAGGAGGATTGACAACCATGATTTATTCACTCAGTGGGGTTTTACTGGAAAAAAGCGTTTGCGAAGCGGTGATTGAATGCGCCGGGGTGGGGTATCTGGTATCCATTCCGGGCACGGCCGCGGGGGCCCTGCCTGCCGTGGGCGAAAAGGCCACCCTGTTCACCTCCCTGCATGTAAGTGAAAATGATGTGAGCCTGTATGGCTTCGCCACCGCCGAGGATCGCAGCATGTTTTTGATGCTCACCGGGGTATCGGGCGTGGGGCCCAAGGTGGCGCTGGCCATCCTCTCCTCCCTTTCCCCGGGCAAGATTGCGCTGGCGGTAAGCGCCGGAGACTACAAAACCCTCACCGCCGCCAACGGCGTGGGCCCCAAACTGGCCCAGCGCCTGGTGCTGGAACTGCGAGATAAGCTGGCCGCCTGGCAAAGCGAAGGTATTACCCTGGCAGACGTGCAGGCCGTGGCCGCGCCCCAGGCGGGGAACCTGCCCGGCCAGGCCGTGGCGGCCCTTGTAAACCTGGGCTACTCCCAAAGTGAAGCCGCCGCCGCCGTCTCCAGCATCGACCCCAGCCTTCCCCTGGCGGAAATCATCCGGCTGGCACTACGCAGCGCGGGTGGCAAATAGCAGCGCAGGCTTTAAAAATAGGTGCCTTTACCCCTTTCTTTATATCGCCGCATGGCGTCTGCCCCAAGAAAACAGGCTCCTTTCCCCTTACCTTTTTTAATTTGATTCATAAGGAGGTGCGCCGGATATGGCCATCGAACCATCGGAATTTTCCCTAGAAGAACGCCTGGTTTCGCCACAGGCTGCGGCCGAGGACTACGACGGCGAACAGAACCTGCGCCCCCACACCCTGGCGGAATACATTGGCCAGGAGAAGGCCAAAGAAAACCTGCTGGTGTACCTGGAAGCCGCCAAAATGCGCGGCGAACCGCTGGACCACCTGCTGCTGTATGGCCCCCCCGGCCTTGGAAAAACCACCCTGGCGGGCATTGTGGCAAATGAGATGGGGGTGCAGTTCCGTATCACATCAGGCCCGGCCATAGAAAAACCGGGCGATTTGGCCGCCCTGCTCACCAACCTGCAAGAGGGCGACGTGCTGTTTATAGACGAGATACACCGCCTTTCCCGCCAGGTAGAAGAGGTGCTGTACCCCGCGCTGGAAGATTATGCCCTGGACCTGCTGATTGGCAAAGGCCCCAGCGCGCAATCCATCCGCATCAACCTGCCACGCTTTACCTTGGTGGGGGCCACCACCCGCGCGGGGCAACTTTCCAGCCCCCTGCGGGACCGTTTTGGCGTGGTGCTGAAACTGGAAATGTACAGCGCTGCCGAAATAGGCCAAATCGTGCACCGCTCGGCCGGAATTTTGGAGATACCCTGCTGCGAGGGGGGCGCCACGGTGATTGCCCGCAGCAGCCGCGGCACCCCCCGTGTGGCCAACCGCCTTTTAAAACGGGTGCGGGATTTTGCCATGGTACGCGGGGAGAAGGAAATCAGCGAAGAGGCCGCCCTGTACGCCATGCAGCGCATGGAGATTGACGATACCGGCCTGGACGAGCTGGACCGTACCCTGCTCAGGGCCATCATCCGCATGTATGGCGGCGGGCCTGTGGGGCTGGAAACCTTGGCCGCCGCCATTGGCGAGGAAGCCGTAACCCTGGAAGACGTGAGCGAACCCTACCTGATGCAGATGGGCCTTCTTACCCGCACACCACGCGGGCGCTGCGTCACCCGCCTGGCCTACCGCCACCTGGGGCTTGCCTGCCCGCAGGACGAAGAGAGCGGCCAACAAACCCTGGACGACCTGCTGCGCAACAGCTAACGGTATATTGTTTTTATTATATTACTATTTGTAAACTATAATTCGTATATTTTTTATTTAATATACTTATAGTTTTGTTTTAATGGAAGGGAGGGCCAAACATGCGCACGGCGGCAAACTGGAAAGACTACCGCTTGCTGGACACCAGCGGCGGAGACCGGCTGGAAAACTGGAAAGGCGTGGTGCTGCAACGGCCCGACCCGCAGGTGATTTGGCAAACCCCCAAAAATCACCCCGCCTGGCAGCAGGTGGACGCCCTCTATCACCGCAGCCAACAGGGGGGCGGCAAATGGGAAAAGCGCCGTGCCTTTCCCGAAAAGTGGCCCATACACTATGGGGATTTGTGCTTTGGCGTCAGCCCCACCGGTTTTAAACATACCGGCGTGTTTCCAGAGCAAGCCGTCAACTGGGATGTATACCAGGAGATTCTATGTAAAGCCAAACGCCCTGCCAGGGTGCTAAACCTATTTGCTTACACCGGGGGCGCCACCCTGGCCTGCCTGGCCGCGGGCGCCGAGGTGACCCATGTGGACGCCAGCCGGGGCATGGTGAACTGGGCGCGGGAAAACGCCGCGCACAGCGGGCTAGACAAAAAACCCGTGCGCTGGATTGTGGACGACTGCGAAAAATATGTGGCGCGGGAAATAAAGCGCGGCAGCCGGTACGATGGGCTGATTTTAGACCCCCCCAGCTATGGCCGGGGCCCCGGTGGCGAGGTGTGGAAACTGGAGGACAAGCTTTGGCCCCTGCTGTGCCTGTGCCGCGAGGTGCTGAGCGAAAAACCCCTGTTTGTGGCCCTAAACAGCTACACCACCGGCCTGGCCCCCGGGGTGATGGGATATATGCTACAGGCGTTGCTGCCCGGGCCCTTTGGTGGGCAGGTGCACAGCGATGAAATAGGCCTGCCCGTGGAAAGCGGCGGCGTACTGCCTTGTGGGGCCACCGCGCTGTGGCTGGCCGATGCCGCGGCGGAGAGCAAGCACCTCTAATAGTATATAAATTATGTTTCTATACTTTTAATATTATTCTATTTGTATAAATAATATCATTTTATACTCATTGAAACTTTTTTAGCCAGAAAACACCAACGCCACCCTGCCGTGTGCCTTCGCGAACCACGCTCGGTGGAAGAACAAACACCACATCTGGCCAGCATATTTTTAGTATAATATATTCGTAATATTACAATTTGTAATTTACTAACCGTAATGTTGCAAACGATATATACAAAAACAATATGGGAGATGGCTCTTCTGAAAGATTGCTACGAAACAGCCCACTTGCGCCTGCTGCCCTGCCAGGAAGCCCTGGCCCCCGGGGTGCTGGATTACTACCAGCGCAACCGCGCCTACCTGCAACCCTATGAATCTGCCCGGGACGAAAGTTTTTTCACCCTTGGCTACCAGCGGCGCTATTTGGCCGAGGAAGCCGGCCGCACACGCACGGGCAGCGCCGCCCGCCTGTACCTCAGCCCCAAACAGCCGGGCCCCCAGGTGATTGGCCTGGTGGCCCTGTGCAATATTGTGTATAGCTCGCTATGCTCGGCCTGGCTGGCCTATAATTTGGATCCAAACTGGGGCGGGCAGGGGCTGATGCACGAAGCCCTGGGCCAGATGGTGGAGATCGCCTTTGGGGAACTGGGGCTACACCGGCTGGAAGCCCACGTGATGCCGGGCAACCTGCGCTCCCTGAATGCTGTAAAGCGACTGGGCTTTACAAATGAAGGCCTGGCCCGGCAATTCTTTGAAATCAACGGCAGATGGGAAGATCATATCCGTATGGCCCTAAACAACACGGCCATGCTGCCCCCCGGAGGTACACGATGACCCAGACACTGAAAAATGGCGTGGAACTGGCCGTTTGCGAGGCGGCCCCGCCGGACGCCCCCGCCCTGCTGGCCTACCTAGAACAGGTGACCGCCGAGACCGACATGCTGGCCGCCGGCCCTGGCGAAATGGGCCTTACTTTGCAGGACGAAGAAAACTTTATACGCGCCATGGCGGCGGCCGAGCACTCGGTTTTGCTGTGCGGCAAGGCGGGGGACGAGGTGGTGGCCGTGGCCTCGCTGGCCGCAGGCGGGCGGCCGCGTATCCACCACACCGCAGAACTGGGCATCAGCGTGAAAAAAGCCTACTGGGGGCAGGGGGTGGGCAGCGCCATGATGCACACCCTGCTGGCCTATGCCGATAGCTGCCCCGGCCTTCTGCACATCCATCTGGCCGTACGGGTGGATAACAAGCCCGCCTTTGCGCTATACCGCCGCTTTGGCTTCGTGGCCTGCGGCATCCGGCGCGGCTTTTTAAAAATTGGGGACGAATACTACGATGAATTGCTGATGGAACGGGTGCGCGCCTAAGCGCATCCACGCCACAGGGGAAACTAGGGAGAAAGACATGCCCGATACAATCAAGACCGAGGACATTGCGTTTCAGTATAACGAGGACGCCCCCTTCGCCGTGGACGGGGTGAGTTTGCAGGTGGAACAAGGCGAGTTTTTGGTGGTGCTGGGGGCCAACGGCTGTGGAAAATCCACCCTGGCCAAACACCTCAACGCCATTTTGTTGCCCAGCCGTGGCACCGTGTGGGTGGAGGGTATGGACACCAAGGACGAAGAACAGCTCTACAGCATCCGCCAAAAGGTGGGCATGGTGTTCCAAAACCCCGATAACCAAATTGTGGCCACGGTGGTGGAAGAAGACGTGGCATTTGCGCTGGAAAACCTGGGCGTGCCGCCCGAGGAAATGCGCCTACGCATCGATGAGGCCATGCAGGCAACCGATATCTTCAAATACCGCGAGCGGCAGCCGCACAAACTGTCCGGCGGGCAGAAACAGCGGGTGGCCATTGCCGGGGTATTGGCCATGAACCCCGACGTGCTGGTGCTGGACGAAGCCACCGCCATGCTGGACCCGCGCGGCCGGGAAAAAATAATGAAAACGGTGCGGCGGCTGAACGAAGAAAAGGGCATCACCGTGGTGCACATCACCCACTACATGGAGGAGGCCGCCCTGGCCGACCGGGTGGTGGTGATGAGCGAGGGGAAAATTGCCTTCATGGGCAGCCCTAAAGAGGTGTTTAGCAGAAGCGAAGAGCTGCGCGCCTTGCACCTGGATATCCCCCAAACGGCGGAACTATGCGAGGCGCTCTCGGCGCTGGGTTTTGCCATGCCGCGGGGGGTTATCACCTTCGAGGAATGCGCCACGCTTTTATACAGCAGGCTGCACGGCACGGCGGAAGGGGGGCGGGGCTAATGGCGGCCATCATCCGCTGCGAAAACCTGCGCCACGTGTATAACCCCGGCATGCCGGACGAAACCGTGGCCCTGCACGACATCAGCTTTGAGATGGAGGAACACAGCTTCCTGGGGGTGATTGGCCCCACCGGCTGTGGCAAATCCACCCTCATCACCCATTTTAACGGCCTGGCCAAACCCACCTCGGGCCGGGTGTACATCGGTGGGGACGACCTGTGGGCCGACAAAAAAGAAATTCGGCGCTTCCGCTTCATGACGGGCCTTGTGTTCCAGTACCCGGAGTACCAACTTTTTGAAGAGACGGTGGAAAAAGACATCGCCTTTGGGCCCAGCAACATGGGCCTTTCCCCCGAGGAGGTGGCCGAGCGTGTGCGCACGGCGGCGGCCTTTTGTGGCCTTTCGCCCGAAACCCTGCCCCGTAGCCCCTTTGAACTCTCCGGCGGGCAGAAACGCCGGGTGGCCATTGCCGGTGTGCTGGCCATGCGCCCCCGCCTGCTGGTGCTAGACGAGCCCGCCGCCGGGCTGGACCCCGAGGGCCGGGACACCATTTTGGAGCAGATTAAAAGCTACCACCGCGAAACCGGCACCAGCGTGGTGCTGGTAAGCCACAGCATGGAGGACGTCGCCAAATATGCAGACCGGGTGCTGGTGCTGCAAAACGGGGCCATCGCCATGTACGACACCACCCCGAACATCTTCGCCAAAGCCCAGGAATTGCTGGACATCGGCCTTTCTGTGCCGCAGATCACCAAGGTGTTTTTACGCCTGCGGGAGATGGGCCTTGCCATTGATACGGACGTGTACACCGTAAAATATGCCGCCGAGGCCGTGCTTCGCTTCGCCAAAGGGGGTGACGGCCATGCTTCGTGATATCACCATCGGCCAGCATCTGCCGGGGCATTCCCCGTTGCACCGGCTGGATCCCCGCCTAAAACTCCTGCTCACCATCGCCTTTATCATCATCCTGTTTGTGGGCACAAACCCCCTGGGCATTGCGCTTAGCCTGCTGTTTTTAATCACCTGCTACGCACTGGCCAAAATTCCCGCGCGGATGATGTGGAAAAGCATGAAGCCCATCCTGCCCATCATCCTCTTCACGGCCATTTTAAACCTGCTGTTCATCCCGGGCACGCCGGTGTTCCAGTTTTGGATCATCCGCATCACGCAGGAGGGTATCCGCTACGCCATTTTGCTGGCCGTGCGCATCGTGGCGCTTATTTTGGGGGCCAGCTTGCTCACCTACACCACCAGCCCCATCGTGCTTACAGACGCCATCGAGCGCCTGCTCAGCCCCCTGGCGAAGCTGGGTTTCCCCGCGCACGAACTGGCCATGATGATGACCATCGCCCTGCGTTTTGTGCCCACCTTAATTGAAGAGACCGATAAGATTATGAGCGCACAGAAGGCGCGCGGGGCCGAACTGGACACCGGCAGCATCACCCAGCGGGTGAAGGCCCTGGTGCCGGTGCTCATTCCGCTGTTCCTCTCGGCCTTCCGCCGGGCCGATGAACTGGCCCTGGCCATGGAATGCCGCTGCTACCGCGGCGGGCAGGGGCGCACGCGGCTAAGGCGGCTGCACATCGGCCCGTTTGATGTGTGGGTTACGCTGGCGGCGGTGGCCTGGTTCACCCTCATCGGGTTTTCGGGGCCGCTGTATACCTGGCTGGTAGGGGTACTGTGATGAACTATCTCTTAACCCTGGCTTTCAATGGCAGCCGGTACCACGGCTTCCAAGTGCAGGAAAACGCGCTAACGGTGTGCGAGGTGGTGCAAAACGCCATGCAGGCCGTGTTTGGCCTGCGCCCAGACGTGAAGGGCTGTAGCCGCACCGACGCCGGGGTGCATGCCCGGGGCTTCGCCATGAGCTTCCAAGTGGAAACCGGCCTTGCGGCAGAAAAAATACCCCTGGCACTGAACGCCCACCTGCCCCCCGATGTGCGGGTGCGGGCGGGGCGGCCGGTGCCGGGGGCTTTTCACGCGCGGTACAGCGCCCAGGGCAAGGAATACAGCTACCGCATTTTGAACGCCCCCACAGACGACCCCCTGTTTGCGGGGCTGTACCACCGCGCGGGCGGCCCCCTAAACGAAAACGCCATGCAGGCAGCCGCCAACGCGCTGTGTGGCCAGCACGATTTTTCGGCCTTTTGCGCGGCGGGCGCCAAAGAGGGCAGCCGGGTACGCCACCTGCAAAAGCTGGCCGTGCAACGCCAGGGGGAGTGGCTGGAAATACGGGCCGCGGCCGACGGTTTTTTATACAACATGGTGCGTATTTTGGCGGGCACCCTGCTGCTGGCCGGGCGGGGGGAGCTAAACGCGGCGGGCGCGGCGGAAATTTTACACAGCCGCTGCCGGCAAAAGGCCGGGCCCACCCTACCCGCCGCCGGGCTGTGCCTGGAAGAGGTGTTCTATCCCCCCGGGGCCTTTTGGGAAAAGGGGCAGGGCTAGCAGCACCCGCCTAAGCCTTCATACATGGAAATTTCATATTTTTCTTTTATACTGATTATTTCGCTGTTCTATTAGCAGAAAAGGGAGGTGTGCCTTCTGGCGGAAAAACCGAAAAAAAAACCACGGCACACCAAACTGGTGTTGCCCAGCGATAAACCCCAAAAACAAACCTACCGCGCCACCGACCGCCTGGGCAGAAGCCTGGCCCCCAAAACGGACGAGGCGCCCGGCGCCCAAACCCCGCCACCCGAAGCCCCCGCAGAGGCCGCAGAAAAGGCGCCCGCCTCCCCCGGCGCGGCGGCCGGCGGGGCTGCAAAGCCACCGCCCCCCGCACAGGAAACCCCCACCCTGCCCGAAAATGCCGTACTGATGCCCCGCAAAAACCCCCGTGTGGTGGCGGTGCGCCGCCGAAAACGGCGGCGCAGGCTGCTCTCCTTGCTGGCGGTGCTGCTGGTGGCGGTGGGCATCTGGCTGTATTTTAGCGGGCTGTACCTCTATGGGGTGATGGCTTTTCAAAATTTTGCCGATTCCATGCGCATCCGCCTAACGCCCGGCGGCGGCTGGCCCGCCCCCTACACCATCACGGGGTACTTGGCCTCGCGCGAGATGGGCGGCGGGGGCTTTGCCTCGGTGGGAGACAAGGATTTGGCGCTGTTCTCCTCCTCCGGTACAGAACTGCGCCGGGTACAGCACGGCTATGCCAGCCCGGGGCTATCCGCCGGGGACACCCGCGTGTGCGTGTACAACCGCGGCGGCACCGAATACGCAGTAGAGGGCCGCGGCGGCACCAAACTGCGCCGCAAAACCCAGCAGGAAATCCTGTTTGCCACCATGAGCCCCGGCGGCACCCTGGCGGTGGTCACCTCCTCGCGCTACCGCGCGGCCATTGAAATATACGGCCCCCTGTATGCCGCCCAGCCAGATTTTTCCTGGACCCTGGTGGACGAAAAACCGGTGGTCGGGGCCTTTTATTCCGATAACAAACAGTTTGCCTTGGCCTGCCTTTCGGCCCAGCAGGGCGCGCTGGGCACCACGGTGTACCTACTGCGCACAGACAAAGACCAGCCCCTGGCCCAGATACGCGCCGATGACGCCCGGGTGTTGCAGATGGAATATCTGGGCCAAAACCGCCTGCTGGTGGTATACGATAGCTATGCCGCCACCTACAACCAAAAGGGCGAGGAAATTTCCCGCTACGCCTACAATGGCCGCAGTTTGCAGGCCGCCCACCAGGGCAAGGGGGGGCTGGCGCTGGTGTTTGGCTCTGGAGCGCGGGATAGCTTTGGCCTGGTGCTGCTGGACGAAAAGATGCAGCCCCAATTTGAAACCGAGGTGGCGGGTACCGGCACCCCCCGTGTGCTCAGCGATATGGAGGGGGTGTACCTGCTGTTTGGGCAGGAACTCGTCTCCTTTAACCGCCAGGGCACGCCGGGCGGCAGCGAAACCTTCACCGTGAAACCGCTGGATTTGGTGCAGGCGGGCGAGCCGCTGGTGCTCAGCCTAAGCAGCGCGCAGCCCATCTCCCACCTGCTTACCCCAGGGGATAACACCAGTACCCCGCCCCCCGCCAGCGGCGCAGCGGCTTCTGTGCCCTCCTCTGCGGCGGCTTCGCCCGCCCCGGCCAGCAGCACAGCCCAGGCATCGCCGCCGTCCTCCAAGGCACCCTCTTCCGCGGTGCCCCCCGCCGCCTAAACAGCGGCAGAGAACCACAAAAGGAGTTTTACCCCATGCAAATATCCTCTTTGGTGTTTGATTTGTTCTGCCTGGTGATCATCCTGCTCTCGGCCATCTTTTTTGCCCGCAAAGGGGTCATCGCCGGGCTGCTCAGCTTGCTGGGCTCCGCCATTGCCATAGGCGTGGCGGTATTTGGGGCCAACCGGCTGGCCCCGGTGGTGTTTGGCCGGTTTTTTGAGGACAGGCTGGTGCAAACCCTGGGCGACGCCTTTGCCCAGCAAAACGCCCTCACCCTGGATTTGATGCTGGAACAACTGACCGGGCTTCTGCCCCCCGCAGCCCAGCAAGCCCTGCTGGATCGCTTGGGCGGGGCCGACCTAAGCGTGGTGGGCCTGGCCGAAACGGTGGTGGGCGAAATTGTGAAACCCGTGGTGCTGCCCATCATCACGCTGGTGCTGTTTATCATCTTCTTTTTGCTTTTGCGGGTACTCATTGGGGTGCTGCTGCACCTGCTGCAAGCCACCCGCGGTCTGCCCTACCTGGGCACCGCCCAAAAAGCCTTTGGCGGGGTGGCCGGGGTGTGCATTGGCGCGGTGTATGTGCTTGTGATGGTGGTGGTGCTCAAGGGCCTGGGCGGTTTGCTGGGCGCGGGCTTCCCCGCAGAGGAATGGCTGGCCAGCAGCCTGTTCTACCAGTCCTTCGGCCGCATTTCCTTGTTTTCCCTCACCCTGCCAGGGGGGCTATTGGGCTGGCTCCCCCCTGCCTGGCAATTGTAAACTTAGTGTGAATAGCACAAATAGTATCGTGTAGTCGTTTTATATGCAGGTTATTAGCAGTCTATGTTGGTGATTGCCAAAACGTAGTCTAGGGTGTATAATGGCAGTAAGCAAACCTGCCGGTTTTTGCGGAGAAAAGCGGAATTTCCACACAGAGATTCCACATTCATCCGATATAATAGTGGTATAGACGGGCGGCAAAAAGTGCTGCCAGCCGGGGCGCATCGCCCCAAGAGAGGAAAGGCAAACGCCATGATGATGTGCAAAAAATGCAACAAACGCCCCGCCATCGTTTTTATTCAGCGTATGGAAGGCGATGAAAGCCGAAGCGACGGCTATTGCCTCACCTGCGCGCATGACCTAGGGCTCAAGCCCGTAGACGACATGATCAAGCAGTTCGGCATTTCAGATAGTGACTTAGAAAGCCTGGAAGAACGCTTTGCGGGCTTTGTGGGTGAGGAGGGCTTTTCCGCCCTGCAAGGCCCCATGGCCGGCATAGAGGCCGCCGAGGACGAAGACGGCGAGGAAGAGGGCTTCCAGCCTGGTGGCAGTGCCACCTTCCCCTTTGTGATGGGGGGCCAGAAAAAAGACGAGGACAAGGAACGGGATAAGAGCAGAAGCAAAGACAAAGGCAAGCCCCCCAAGCGCAAATTTTTGGATACTTACTGTGAAAACCTGACCGCCAAAGCCGCCAATGGCGGGCTGGATAGGGTGATTGGACGCGACCGCGAGATTTACCGCACGGTGCAAATCCTCTCTCGCCGCCAGAAAAATAACCCCTGCCTGATTGGCGAGGCCGGGGTGGGCAAAACCGCCATCGCCGAGGGTATTGCCCTGCGCATTGCCGCGGGCGAGGTGCCCAGCCGCCTAAAAGAAAAAGAGATCTTTTTGCTGGATTTGACCGGCCTTGTGGCGGGCACCCAGTTCCGCGGGCAGTTCGAAAGCCGCGTAAAGGGCCTCATCAGTGAGGTGAAGGAAGCCGGAAACGTGATTTTGTTCATCGACGAGGTACACAACATCACCGGCGCGGGCGATAGCGAGGGCGCTATGAACGCGGCCAACATCCTAAAACCGGCGCTTTCGCGCGGGGAAATCCAGGTTATTGGCGCCACCACCTTTGCCGAATACCGCAAGCACATTGAAAAGGACCAAGCGCTGGAACGCCGTTTCCAGCCCGTAAAGGTGGAGGAACCCAGCCTAGAGGACACCGTGCAGGTGCTGATGGGCGTGAAGGAATATTACGAGGTGCACCACCACGTGCGGGTGAGCGGGCAGATTGTGGACCAGGCGGTACGCTTTTCGGAGCGCTATATCACCGACCGCTTCCTCCCAGACAAAGCCATCGACCTGCTGGACGAGGCCTGCGCCTGCTGCAGCCTGCGCCACCCCCAAATAAGCGAGTGGATAGACGCCGAAAAACGCCTTGCCGCCGTGCGCGAGGAAGAGCAAGAACTGGAACAACGCAAAGACCCCGACTACGAGCGGCTGGCAGAGGTGAAAAGCGAGATTGCCCGCCTGCTGACAAGCGCGGCCGAAAAAAAGGCTGAGGTGGAGCAAATTGAGGTGGAGAAAGCCGACGTAGCCAAGGTGATTGAACTTTGGACGGGCATTCCCGCACTGAAAATTGAAGAGAGCGAGTACGAAAAACTGGCCAAGCTGGAAGAAC
>CAYYLW010000037.1:0-19980 GCA_964472465.1 uncultured Oscillospiraceae bacterium
TATAAAACACCCCCCGACCGTTCGCGAGCCGGGGGGTGTTTTGGCAAAGTGAGTTTAATTTTCGGAGGCGATGCGTTTGCCTTGCAGGCCCTGCTGCTTTTCCTGTGCCAGGCTTACAGCCCGGTGGCGGAGGGCATTTTCATCCACCGTGGTCAACTGTTTATCCTGCATCACCACGCGCCCGTCAATCAGCACGGTGTCCACATTTTCAGTTTTTCCACAATAAACGATGGTTTGTAGGATATCATGGGCGGGGGCGGTGTGGGTGCTGTTTAAATCCAGCAGCGCCAGGTCGGCCAGTTTGCCTTCCTCGATGACACCGGCGTTTAGGCCCAGCAGCTCGGCGCCGTTTTGGGTGGCCATTTTGAAGATATCTGCCGCACCCAGGCAGGCAGGGTCACGCTGGGCGGCCTTTTGCAGCATCACCCCAAAACGCATCTCTTCAAACATATCCAGCAAATCATTGCTGGCCGGGCCGTCGTTTGCCAGGGCCACCAAAAGGCCCTCCCGGAGGTATTGGGTGATGGGGGCGATACCGCTGCCCAGTTTTGCGTTGCTTTTGGGGTTGTAAATTACGCACACCCCCCGGGCCTTGGCCATCTCCACCTCTTCTTGGGTGAGGTGTACGCAGTGCACCGCACCCAGGCGGGGGCCGTTCAGGTAGCCCAGTTTATCCAGGTAAGCCAGCGGGGTGGCGCCATAATCCCGTTTTGCCTCGGCCACCTCCCACTCGGTTTCCGAAACATGGATGTAAATCTGCATGTCATGTTCTTCGGCCAGTGCGCGAATCCAGTGCAGGAAATCCTCGGTGCAGGCAAAGGGGGTGGAGGGGGCCATGGCCACTTTTAAAATGCCCCGGTTGTGCCAGCGGCGCACAATCTTCTCAATCTCCCGCTTTTTGGCGTCCTCTTCGCCGCGCAGTTCCTTGGGAATCCAGCGGTTCACCGCTTGAATACCCCCCACGGCCCGCACGCCTACATCCCGCCAGGCTTCGAATACGCTGTCGGTGAGGATATCGAAATCCACAAAGCTGGTGGTGCCGCTGCGCACCATCTCCATGGCGCCCAAGGCCCCGTAGCAATAGCCCAGTTCGGTGTTGGCGTGCTGGCGCTGTTCGGCGTGGATGATGCCCGCAAAGGGAAAGGTAACCTCCTCACACCAGGCCACCAGGCCCAGATGGTCGCTCACGCCTTTGAGCATGCTTTGGTAGAGGTGGGTATGGGCGTTCACAAACCCAGGAATCAAGGTTTTGCCCTTGGCGTCTATCGTGGTGGCCCCGCTGGGCATGTGCAGGCTGCCGGTCGGGGCCACCCGTGCGATGCGGTTTTCCTCGATGAGGACATCCTGGTTTTCCAAAACCGTGGTGCTATTTTGCACAAGGTGGGCAATATTTTGGATGAGAAGCATGGCGAAACCCTCCTAGAGTAGGCTGGCCGGCGCGGCAATGCCGCGCACCTGCCGCGCAAACGCAGGGGAAACGGCCAAGCGCACGATAGCGGTTTTGTTGTTTTTTTCTGTGAGGAGGACCCGCAATACCCGGGCGGGGCACAGGGTCTCGCCGTCATTGTTGGTGGCGGTCACCTCTTCTCCCTCGGTGGGCAGGGGGGTGTATTCAAAGGGGATGTCCACACTGGCCAGCCCCTCGCCATAGTCCATATCCACCACAAAGCAGGCCTGCCCAGGGCAGGCGGCAATGCAGCCCCCACAGCCGTTGCAATTTTCCTCCAGCACGGCAGGGGTATCGGTTAAACCGCCCGCTATTTGGATGGCCCCCTGGTGGCAAGCGGAGACACAGGGGTTGCAGGGGATGTTTTGGGTGCAATCAATCAGCACTTTTCTCATGGCAGGGGCTCCTTTATTCAGCCGGGTTCCAGCCCAAAAAGCGAAGGGCGTTTTGCCCGCAAATCATCTCTTTGTCTGCAGCAGATAGCGCCGTTTGTTCCAGCTCGCCCAAATTACGGCTGGGGGGCAGCAGGGGGTAATCGCTGCCCAAAAGCACCTTGTGCAACACCCCGGCTGTTTTGCATACCTCATATACCTTGGGGTGATACAAGAAGGTGCTGGCGGCGGTATCGTAGTATACATTTTGGTATTTTTCTTTCAGTTCGGGCATCAGTTCGTAGAAAAAAAGCCCGCCCCCCCAGTGGGCAAACACGGTTTTCACATCTGGGTGGTGTTGCACAAAGGCGTCCAGCTTCACGGGGGTGGTGGTGGTTTTGCCCGGGTAGTAGTGGCCCACAGGCTCGTTGGAATGGATGATGACGGGCAGGCTGCGCTCGGCCAAGCAGCCGCCCAGCAAGCGGGTTTCGGCCTCGTCCTCCAGGGCGAACTGCTGCCCGTCTGGGAACAGTTCCCCCACGCCTTTTAGCCCCAGTGCCAAGCTGCGGTCCATCTCTTTTTCCAGCCCCTCCGCTTTTGGGGAAAGGGCCATGTAGCCAATCAGCCGCCCGGGGTGTTGTTTGGCCATTTCCGCGGTGTAGTCGTTCACATAGCGGCAAAGCCCCTGGTCCCGAAAGCCAAAGCCAAACACCACCGCGGCGTCCATCCCCTCGCGGTGCAGCATGTCCGCCACATCTTCCCCGGTGGCAAACTTGTTTTTTGGGCTCTGCGAAAGCAGGGCGAAATAGGGTTCCCGCTCATAGAGTTTTTCGGGGTTTTGAATCAGGTCGGGCGGGGTGATGTGTACGTGAAAATCAATCTTCATTCTGCTCTGTCTCCCAGTCTGTATTGGCCAAAAGAGAAAGGCTGACCGCCCCCACGGGGTAGCGGATACTGCCCGGCATGAGCTGGCCGACAGGCGTGCCGGTTTTGGCGGAAATAGCCCCGGCCACCAGCCGCTTGCAGTTTTTTCCCTGGCAGTAGCCAAGGCCCGCCCGGGTGGCTTTTTTCACCGCGTCCAGGGTGTTGGCTCCCTCGGCGATGCAGGCGTCTATTTCGGCGCGGGTCACTTCTTCACAGCGGCAGATGTACTCCGGTTTATCCATGGTGTCCTCCCTGGTACGCGTTGGCGTTTTTACAATAGGGGTGTGGGATGGGTTTTTGTGAAAAAACAGCCTACGGCTTGGCCGCCGGACTATAGCGGCGCGGCACGCAGCGCCGCCATCACATCCTCTTTTGCGCGCTGGCGTTTTGCGCCAAATGGCCCTTGGCGCAGTAGGCTTAGCCGCCTGGCCGCCTGGGCCTGTTCTTCCCCCAGCCCCCCGGTTTCGGCTTTGCCCAGGGCCTCTACGGCCGCAAGGCCCGCGATACGGCCCTCGTCCAAAGCGGTGCTGGCCTCTTCCACGCCAGCCAGGTCGCCCGCCACAAAGATGTCCCGCTGGGTGCTTTGCATGCTGGGGCCATGCAAAGGTAGGCTGCCGCCCAGTACGGGGTTATAGCACAGGCCGCAGCCCGCCAGGGCCGCCAGTTCCACACGCGGGGAAAGCCCCACAGCCAGGCAGAGGGTATCGGCTGCTATGGTTTTTTCGGTGCCAGGCAGAGGGCGGAACTGTTCGTCCACCCCACCAATGACCACCGCTTCCAGTTCGTTTTCACCCAGGGCCCGCACCACGGTGTGCCGCAAATGGATGCTGGTGCCCCGCCGCCGTACCTTGGCGGCGTGCACTTCATAGCCGTTTACAGCCCCCAGTGCTTCTATTATAGCAGGTACGTCCATACCCGCCTGTTTCATCTGGTAGCTTACAATCAGCCCCACGTTCCCGCTGCCCACCACCACGGCCCGGTTGCCCGGTTTTACGCCGTGGATGTTCACAAAGGTTTGCGCAGCACCGGCGGTGATGACGCCGGGTAGGCCGTTGCCAGGAAAGGCCAGGGTGTTTTCTGAAGCACCGGTGGCCAGCACCACCTTTTTGCCGTGGAAGCTGAGGGCCTGCCCTTTTTCGCCACAGGCCGTGACGATATTCCCCTTAAAAACCCCCCACACATGGGTGTTTAGGCGGATATCCACCTGCAATTCAGCCGCCTGGCGCAGCAGCAGTTCGCCAATTTCATAGCCACGGTAGCCGGCGTAATGCTCCCGGGAGCCAAAGAATTTGTGAATCTGTTTAAACAGTTGGCCACCGGGGCGCCCGTTTTCGTCTATCAGCAGGCAACTGGCGCCGTATTCTGCGGCCTTGATGGCGGCCCCTAGACCGGCGGGCCCACCGCCCACCACAATCACATCATAGCTCTTCATCGCCGGCAGCCACCCACCTTCCGTTTCCCTCTTGCGTGTTCACATGCATGCCGGCCTCCACCAAGGTGACGCAACTGCGCACATTGGGCACGCCGTTTATCTCCATCACACAGTCGGTACACTGGCCAATGCCGCAAAACAGCCCGCGTGGCTGGTGGTCTTTGGCGGTGTGGCGGAACACACGCTTGCCGTTTGCCATCAAGGCCGCGGCCACGGGCTCTCCCTCCCTGGCTTGCATCTCCACGCCATTCACCACAATGGTAACCATGGCGGGGGAAGCCTTGCCATAGTCCAGGATCGGGTGCGCATTCACTCTCTGCATGAGGTCACTTCATTTCTGCTGGATTTGGCGCAAGGGGGCGTAGTGTGGCGGCTAAGGTTGCCGGGCGCCTACGGCAGGGCCGCGCGGAAAACAGTACGCCGCATGTTTCGCGTTTTTTACAAGCCCAAAAGCGCTTGCAGGTTACCCCCAAAAATTTTTTCCTTAATCTCGCTGGAGCAGGGGAGATGCTCCACCCGCACCTGGATGGCCTGGGCCAAATCCCAGGGGGCGTCGGTTCCATAGAGCAATTTGCCGGGAATTTCTTTGGCTCCTATGGTAAGGGGCACCTGGTTTACCACCTCGGAGAGGTCTAGGTAAACACCGGGTAGCCGTTTTGCATAGTCCACGGCCTCTATCCAAAAATCCCCCCCATAGTGCCCCAAAATCACCACGGCGCCGGGGTGTTTTTCACACAGCCGGGCAATTTCGGCCAGGTCTTGGTTGTCCACAGGGTAATCGCAATGCACAAAAAGTGGGAAGCCCCCGTTTTGCTGGGAAAAGGCAAGCAGGGGTTCCAGCAAGTCCGTGTGGCCGTGTACCCCCACCAGCTCCCCAATGCCTTTGAGCCCCAGTTCTTTTATCTCGGCGGCATGGCGGGCATAGTCCTGTTCAAATAGGTCAATTTTTCCAAAACCAATCAGCCGCTCGGGGCAGGCCTGCACGGCGCTGGCAATTTCCCGGTTGATGTCCTCAATACTTTTGCTGGCCACACGGCTATTTTGCGCCAGCGCCACCCGGGCCATGGTGTCTTTCGCGTCTTGCAAGCAGTGTATTTTTTCACCGTTGGCAAGGCCGGAAGAACACACCACACATCTGTCCATCCCGGTGGCATCCAGGATTTTTAGAATATTCTCGGGGGGGTCTGTCATGTGGGTATGTCCATCGATGCGCATAGGGTATCTCCCTTTCTGGTTCCATGCCCGGCCAAACCTGACTTAGCCGGGCACGGGGGGCCGGTGTTAGTGGAAGAGGGATTTTTCCAGCAGGTCTTCCCGTAGCTGGCCGCCCTTAAAGGTGTTGCCGGTGGCCAGGTTGGTCATCTCGTAGCAGGCCACGGTGTGGATATCCTTATCCACGATGTAGAAATCGCGTTTGCCCTCTTCGAAGATGTCGATGAACTCTTCGCCAAAGCGGCGGGAGGCGCTGAAGGGGGCCTCGTTGATGACGGCCTCGATGTCGCTGTCCTCACAATCCACCAGGTAGCGCACCGTTACGCCATACAGCAGCGCGGTGTTCACGCGGTCCATGGCGCGCAGTTCGTTGCGGATGGGCGGGGCGATGGGGCAGGTGCCCATGCCGCTGAGAATTTTTTCGATGGGGAAACCCTTGCGGCACAGCCGCCAAACAGACGCCTCCACCGTGCGGGAGCACACCTGGATGGAACCCACCAAGCTGCCGGTGGGGGCGGCCAGGATATAGACGTTTTCGGGCAGCAGGCCGCACTGCTTGGCAATGTCCTCGGCCAGCGCTTCGGTGGGAAGTAGGGTGGTTTGTGCGCCGAACACCGTCTCGTGGTGGATGTCCTTGTAGGTCCAGGATTGGGAGAAGATATCGTTGAGTGCGATGGCGCGGGAGGGCCCGGAACCGATGGGGATGATTTCGCCCTCGGTGTAGCCTTCGCCAATGCGCCAGCCGGAAAATTGCGAGGATAGGCAGGCGGTTTGGGGCTGGTCAATATACACGTCAATCGAGGGCAAATCGATGGAGCCCAGGGAAAAGCGGCCAAAATCCACATGGCCCATACCGCCGATGGTGGCCTCTACAAACAGTTTCCCCGCCTGGTAACCACCCGGTGCATGGATGCCCATATCCACCACGGTGGCGCCGTTTTTTAGCTGGTGTACCTTGCATTGCAATTTTTCGGCATGGGGTAGAATTTGTTCTTTCACAATGCGTACGGCCTCTTGGTTTACACTGAACATGATGGAGCCTCCTTTATGGGTTTTGTGCGTTTTTCTTCGCTATACTGTGCAGCAAGCATCTATCACCGGTTTAGGCCGGTGTTTTGGCCAAAAAGCGGTAGCCCCTCCGCTGTATCTCCGGCACGATGATGTCCAGCACATCGGGGTTCCATTCCACGCGGTCATGCATCACAATCACGGCCTCGTTGGCCGAAAGTTGGCTGAGCACCCGCTGGGCGATGGCTTCGGCGCTGGGGCCCTCCCAGTCTTTGATGCTGTAGTCCCACAGCACAATGGTGAAGCCCTGCTTTTCAAAATGCTCCAGTACCTCGGGCTGAATTTTGCCAAAGGGAGGGCGGAGCAGTTTGGCGGTGAACCCGAGATGCCGCGAAAGCGCCGCCTGGGCTTTTTGTATTTCTTCTTCGCACGCAGAAAGGCTGAGGGTGCTGAAATCTGGGTGGGTGTAGGAATGGTTGCCAATGGCGTGCCCCGCCGCCTGTACCCGCCTGGCGCAGTCCGGCTCGTCGTCCACGCGCTTGCCTTCCATAAAAAAAGTGGCGGGGATACCGTGCTGGGCCAGTTTTTCCAGCAAACGGTCGGTTTTAGGGGGGTGGGGGGCGCCATCGAAGGTGAGATAAAAGCGTTTATCCTGTGGCATGGGGGTACCTCTTTTCCTGTGGCTGCCGCATAATTTAAGGTTGGGGTAGGCTGTGAAAAGCCGCCACATAGGCGTCGCGGTCTGCCTCGCTGGCAAAACCGGCAAGCTGTACGCCGGATAACTGGGGGTTTTGCTCCAGCCCGCTTTTCAGCAGCCGGGCCGTTACCACCGCGCGGCGCACACAGATTCGCAGCGCTTTCAGCCCTTCTTCGTCGGCCTGTGCGCCCGCCGCCGAGTTTTGAGACCAAATGGCCGCGCCGTTGTAGGAAAACACCCCGCCCCCGGCCAGGCACATGCCCTGGCTGAGGAAAAAACGGTTCAGCACCTCCAGGGTGGTTTCCTCGCCGCCGTTGCGCCGCCCGCCTATGGCGATGGGTACCCCCACCTTGGTGGCGGGGCCGCCTTGGCTGGTAAGCTTGCCAAGGGGGCGCAGGCGGTTCATAAAAATTTGGGTTTGGGCCGAGGGGGCCATTTGATACACCGGGGCCGCCACGATTAGCACGTCGGCCTCCTGTACGGCCCGATACAGGCGGGCCATGCCGTCGTTTTCAAAAACGGAGCAGCTTAGGCAACCGGCGGCCAGGCATTTGTTACAGTGGATACAGGGCTTTATCTCAGGCTTCGCCAGGGCTTCAAACTGTGTTTCTACGCCCTCCAATTCCGCGGCAATGTCCAGCGCATAGCGCAAAACCCAATCGCTTGCCGCTTTACGGGGGCTGCCGTGAACACCCAATACTTTCATAGGCACCTTTCTTGCTATGGCCAGAGGCCGTAAAAAGTGGATGGTTAGCGGTTTTTCAGGTAGGGTTTGCCCAGGGCGGCCGGCCCATGGCTGGACTTGCCGCGTACGCTGAGCAGTGCCAAAATGGCCAGGATATAGGGCATCATGAGGGCGATTTGATAGGGGATACCGATGTTCAGCACCTGAAGCTGGTTCGAGATGGCCGAGGCCAGGCCAAACAGCAGGCAGCTAAAGAAGGTGCCCCTGGGGCTCAGCCGCCCCAGGCAGAGTGCGGCGATGGCGATCCAGCCGCGGCCATTGGTCATGTTTTCCGAAAAACGGTTTACCTGGGTGAGGGTGAGATAGGCCCCGCCCATGCTGGCCAACACGCAGGAGAGGGTGACGATTAGATAACGGTAGCGGAACACATTGATGCCGGCGGTTTGGGCCGCAGCAGGGTTTTCGCCCACGGAGCGCAGGGCAAGGCCCGTGCTAGTGCGCTTGATGAACCAGGCGTAGGCAATGAACAGCGCAATCACGAGGTAGGTCATGAAGTTTTGGTCTAAAACCATGCTGCCCAGGATGGGGATGTTTGTAAGGGGCTGGCCGAACACATTGCCCAGCAGTTTTTCCAGCCGCAGTTCTATGCCCAAATCCATGGTGTTCATCAGCCGGGCACAAAAGCCCGTGATGCCGATGAACAGGGTGTTCATGCCAAGGCCCAGCACCATTTGGCTAACGCCAAAGCGGATGGAGATGAAACTGAGCAGCCAGCCAAAGAGCAGCCCGCAGGCAATGGCGCCCAGAAGGCCGATAAACAGGCTGCCCGTCCACCAGGCGAAGAAATAGCCAAAGAAAGCGCCGCCCAGCATCATGCCTTCCAAAGAGAAGTTATACACGCCGCTGTGCTGGGCCATCATGCCGCCCAAGGCGGCAAACAGGTAGGGCGTAGACATTCGTACGGCCATGCCCAAGGTGGTGTTTAGTAAAGAGATCATTCTTCCATCGACCTCCCCTCAACCAGTGCGTTTTTAATGCGGCCCACATAATAATTGCTGGTGATAACGGCGATGATGACCACGCCCTGTAAAATGAACAGAAGGGGGGTGGGCACGCCCATGCCACGCTGCATGCTGGCAGTGCCGGTGCGGAAGGCGGCAAACAAAAGGGTGGAGAGCACAATGCCAATGGGGTTATATTGGCCCATGACGGCAATGCCGATGCCGTCGAAGCCAAAACTATTGGAAAAACCGTTCATCAGTTTGTATTGGTTGCCCAGCAGTTCCAAGGAACCGCCCAGGCCGGCCAACGCCCCACAAATGATGATGACGATGATGAGGGCCCGTTTTTCTTTCACACCGGCATATCGTGCAGCCATTTTGTTGATACCGGAAAGTCTCATTTCAAAACCTGCAACGGTGCGTTGCTGCAAAAACCACACAAGCAACAGGGCGGCCAGGCTGATGAAGATGCCCGCGTGCAGGCGGGAGCCTTCCAAAATAACAGGAAGCTGTGCGGAAGACGGAATGGGCGAGCTTTGCTCCATAGAGCTGCTGGGGTTTTTCAGCACACCGCTCACCAAAAGGGCAATCACATATTGCATGATGTAGTTCAGCATCATGGTGCTAAGCAGTTCGTTCGCATTAAAGAAGATGCGCAATAGCCCTGCGATGGAGCTGAGAATGGCCCCGCCCACAATACCGGCCAGAATGGAAACGGCCAAAATGAGGATGGTGGGCGCGCCGCCCATGTTTGCGGCCACCAGGATGGAGCACAGGGCCCCGGCCATGAACTGGCCCTCACTGCCCAGGTTGAAAAAACCGGATTTTTGGGCGATGGAAAAGCTGAGTGCACAGCAGAGCAAGGGGGTGAATTTATTGATGGTTTCACCAAACCCGTAGGTGTTGCCAAAAACACCGTAGATGAAAAAATGATAGGCCCGGATAGGGTTGATGCCAATGAGGAGCATTAAAATGGCACCGATGATGAGGGCCACCAGAATGGCAAGCAAAGCCATCCCGCCTGTTATCAAGAAGCTCCGCTTTCGTAGAAATGCCTTTACTTTTTGGTTGTGCATGGCGGTCCTCCCAGTTCTTCACTCATTGGCCAAGGTTTTTCCTTGGCGGAGGTTTGCATTTGTTTACAAGCCGGGTAGTAGGTGAAAAGAGGTGGGTAGAAGCGGCCCCCCTGTGCCTGTTTTCCCCGATGAAAGCTAAGAGGGAAGGCAAAGGCGGGAAAAACAGACACAGGGGACGCTTTTGGGGTTTACTGGGGCAGTTCTACGGTAATGGTGCCATCTTCAATGCCTTTTGTGGCGGCATCTAGGGCTTCCATGATGGCAGGGTCCAGCTTGTCCTTGATATCGGGGTTCACGCGGTACTCTTCCACGCCTTCCGCCAGGCCCATCACCTGTACATCGGCAGAACCGGCCAGGCTGCCGTCCATGTAGCCGTTTACCATGGCGTTCAGAATGTTGCTGGGGGGAAGCATAGCGCTGCCCAGCACATAATCGGCCGACATGTCGTTGCGGTCCACAATAGCGCTGATGGTGTATACGCCATTTTCGATACAGGTTTCCATTACGGTGGCGTTACAGTCACCGGAGTTACACAGGATGACGTCGCAGCCTTGGTCGATGAGGCTGACGGCCATTTCTTTGCCCACGGCCAGGTCGCTAAAGCTGCCGGTGGCCACGTGCACAACTTCTGCGTCGGGGTTGGCAGACTGTGCGCCGGCTTTGTAGGCGGCCAACATGGTGAGGGCGGAGTTTGAATCGGTGGAGTAGGTGATGAGACCGAGTTTGTTGCTTTCGGTTACCATACCGGACATCACGCCCGCCAGGTAGATGTGTTGCCACATATCGCCGGTGATGGCAATCATGTTATCGGCCGAGACATAGCCGTTCACACAGCCAAAGGTGACATCCGGGAATTCGGGTGCAATGGCGGCCATGTCTTCGCAGTGGTACTGCTCGTTCGAGAGAACCAAATCGTAGCCCGAGGCGGCGTAGTTACGCAGTACGTCGGCCACTTCGGTACTGGTCACGTCCTCTTGGTAACTCAGTTCAAAGCCATACGTTTTAGCCAGGTCTTGGATGGCGGCGAACCCGTCCTCGTTCCAGCCACCATCGGTGAGAGTGCTCTCGCAGATCCAGGCAACCTTCATGCCAGTGCCGCTGGCGGCGGGCTGGGCGCTGGCGGAGGCCGCGGTGGAAACGGGGGCGGAAGAAGCGGCGGGGGCGGCAGGGCTGGAGCTGGCGCCGGGGTCACTGCATCCGGCCAGCAGTGCCAGCAGTAAAGTGGCGGACAGTGCGAGTGCTAGTAAGCCTTTCTTGTTCATTCCTTTACCTCTTTTCCTGTTCATTTGTATGTTGTATACCGGCCATCAACAAACCGATATCTTCCACCTTGGCGGTGGCGGGGTCCACCTCGCCCACAATCTGCCCTTTGAAGAGCACCAGCAGCCTATCTGAAAGGCTGCGTACCTCTTCTAAATCAGTAGAAATCAGCAAGATGGCAGTGCCGCGGTCTCTCTCTTCTATAATTTTTTCATGCACGAAGGCGCAAGCCCCGATATCCAGCCCCCAGGTGGGCTGTACAATCAGTAGGATGTCGGGCTTTTTCAGCATTTCCCGGGCCAACACCAATTTTTGCTGGTTGCCGCCCGAAAGGTTGCGTGCATCCACGTTTGGCCCGGGGGCCTTGATGTGAAAAGCCTGGATATAACCCTGTGTTACCTCCCGCATACTTTTTAGGCTGAGGATACCATTGTGTGAAAAAGGCTGGTTGTAATATTGATTCAGCGCTGTGTTTTCATATAGTTTGAAATCCAATGTCAGCCCCTCGCCGCGCCGGTCGGCCGGGATATAGGATAAGCCACGGTTGTCCCGCTCGCGCACGGTGGCATGGGTGACGTCCTGGCCATCGAACAGGATGGTGCCGCTTTCGGGGCGCACCATGCCGGAAATGACACGCGAAAGCTCGCTCTGGCCGTTGCCGTCCACCCCGGCAATGCCCACCACCTCGCCGCTACGCACCGTGAAACTCACATCCTTTAGGCTGCTGGCGTGGGTGTCGCCCTCGGCGGATACCCCCCGCACTTCCAGCCGCACTTCACCAGGCTGCGCGGAGGTCTTTTCAATTTTCAAGCTCACCTCCCGGCCCACCATCAAAGAGGTGAGACGTGCGGGGTCACATTCATTTTTGTCCAGCGTGGCAATCATGTGGCCATCCCGCAGCACCGAGATTCTGTCTGAAATAGACATCACCTCGTTCATCTTGTGGGAGATAAAAATGATGGTGCAACCCTCGCCCTTCAGTTTCATCAGGGTGGCAAACAGCTCTTCACTCTCCTGTGGGGTGAGCACCGAGGTGGGCTCGTCCAAAATGAGCAGCCGAGAGCCGCGGTAGATGGCTTTTAAAATCTCCACCTTTTGCTGTGTGCCAATGGGCAGGTCGCGTACGTGCTGGTCAAGATCCACCGACATATGCAGGCGGTCGGCCACCTCCTGTACGGCGGCTTTCAAATGTTCCACCGGCATCACAATGGATTTTTCCATTTTTTGGCCCAGCACCACGTTTTCCAGCACAGAAAAATTGGGGATTAGCATGAAGTGCTGATGGATCATCCCAATGCCATATTTCATGGCATCGTTGGGCGAATAGATGTCCACCGGCTTGCCCTCATAGAAAATGGTGCCTTCATCCGCCCGGTAGAGACCGTACAGAATGTTCATCAGCGTGGATTTCCCGGCGCCGTTCTCGCCCAGCAGGGTGTGAATCTCTCCTTGTAAAACGGACAAATCCACCTTGTTGTTGGCCACCACACCAGGGAAAAACTTGCTGACCTTTTCGAACCGCAGAATTTCATCCCTCTGCAAAATTGGCACCTCACTTTCCATGCTCACGGGCCTTCCTCTACGCAGTACTGGCCACTGCGTGGGCGGGCGGCTGATAAAATGCGTTTTCTATTTGTCTTTTGCTTGCCTTCTCTCAAGGCGCAGCCCAGTGCGTGCGGCGCTATTATTCCATGAACCCACTTCGGTATCCCTCGATGTAATCCATGCAGTCCTCGCTTTTTCCCTCCATCATTTGCTGGATGCGCAAAAAGCTGTTTACCCGCTTGGTGGGGATGATCATCACGGAATCAATTCCCGCACAGATGCAGTTTATTAGGAATACCTCATTGATGTGATCCCGTAGGGGAAGGCCATGAGAGATGTTGTCCAGCCCACAGCAGGTGAGAAAATCTGGGTGCTGGGCTTTCACCGCTTTTACCGTATCTAAAAACAGTTTCGCGTATTGGTCGCCGGTGGAAAGCGCGAACACCAAAGGATCCAGCAGGATATCGCCGGGCGGCACGCCGTATTGCTGTAGTTTTTGGTGTAAAATGGGCAGGCATTCCAGCCGGGCTTCCACTTGAAAATCCATTCTGGTTTCGGTCATCATCAGGCAAATGCCCAGTGCATCATATTTTTTTACAAGGGGGAGAAAGGTATCCATCCGGGTTTCTTCGCAGTTTAGGGAATCCACGATGGGGCGGCCATGCCGGTGCACCCGGAGTACAGCTTCCACCGCATGGGGGTTTAAGGAATCGATACACAAAGGCAGGGGGATTTCGTCTTGGATGGTTTTGGCCAGCCACAGCAGGTCCTCCTGCTCATGCTCGCCCCGGCTAGAACAGTTTAGGCTAATCCAGGCCATTTGGCATCCCTCTGCCAGGCGGGCTGTTTTCAATATTTCCTCTGTATTCCTGTTGGCCACCCACTCCGTAAATCCGTCGCGGCTGGTGTTGATTGCGCACCCAATTGCTCGTATCATCCGGTTCCTCCTTTTCCCTTCCTAAGCGCAAGGCCACATTTCTAGTGGCACTCCTTACCGGCTCCTTCTCGTTCGGGGGAGGCAAAATCCCCTAGAACGCTGGCTTCCCCTTTTAGGGTTTTCACGGTTTCCTCGGCCACACCCAGCGCGGTGGAGAAGGCCCCCTTAAAACCCGCGCAGGTGAACAGGTTGCCCGGGGTGTGGCAGAAGCCAAAGAAGGGTGCGCCATCCACCGTGTAGGTGGTGGGGGCCGACCAAGCCCGCAGCACCTCTAAGTTTTCCAGCCGTGGGAAGTAGCGCAGGGCCTGCTGTGCAATGAGGGCCATGCCTTTCAGTTCCACTTCCCGGTCGTCCTCGGGGTTCTCGTTGGTGGCCTGGGAGAGGAAAATGCTGCCGTGCGAATTTTGCAGCATCCCCAGGCCAATGCGCAGGCCGTTTTCTGGCGTGGCGCCAGCGGCTTCCGCCAGCAGGAACCCGCCGCCCACCAGTGTGCAGTGCACCACCGGGGGCATGGGGCGGGACACCAGGGCCGTGCCGCGGTGCCAATGGATGGGAAGGGCCTGCCCGGCCAGCGCGGCCACCCGGGGGCTCCACGGCCCGGCGGCATTTATTACCACGTCCGCCGCAAAATTGCCCTTGGGGGTGCGCACTTCTTGAATGCAGCCCCCCTGCAAAACAAACCCTTCTACCGGTGTGTGGGTGTGTAGCTGGGCGCCAGCTTCTTGGGCCAAACGGGCAAAAAGCAGGGTGGTGGCGAAAGCGTCCACCTTGCCCTCGTGGGCACAGTAAAGCACGCCCATGGCCGCTTCAGGGCAGAGCTCCGGTTCAATTTTGGAAATTTCCTTCCAGTCGGTCATCACTTGGCCGGGTATCTGGTAATGGGCCAGGGCCGCCGCGGCTTTTTCGGCCGCTTGCATCTCCACGGGGTTGCGCAGCACGGTCATCCCGCCGGACACCTGGTAGTCCATCCCTTTTTCTTCTTTCAGCCAGCCGTACATCTCAAGCGTTTTTAGCGTGATGGCGATGTGCCAATCTTCCAAACGGTCCACGATGGAAATTTGGCTCAGGTTGCCGCCGGAGGCGCCGCCGCCAAGGTCGTGGCGTTCCAGCAAATCCACCTGGAAACCGGCTTCGGCCAGCCGCCATGCCAGCGCAGTGCCCAAAACGCCGCCGCCCACCACCACTATTTTTTTCCGCAAAGAACCCAAGGCTCACTCACTCCCGCTACTGCCTTACAGGGATGCGGGCAGAAGGCACCCGTTCCCACCGCCAGGCAATGTATTTTGCAAAAAGCCGCTACCTGTTTTTTAGAATCATGGAGGGGTTGATTACACGGTCGCTAAAATAGCTGTCGGAGGTGCCGATGATGTCATCGGTGTAGTTATAAAAGGTTTCTTCCCAGTAGAGTACGGCTTTCCCCTCTTCCAGTTGTAGCATCTCGGCCAGCTCTTTGTTGCAGTTGGTGGAGTGCATTTGCACCAGAGTTTGCTCTATACCCTGCTTCGAGTGTTTGGCAAACAGTTTGCCAATGTCTCGCATGGCGGTATAGTCTGGCAGTCTATCGTGAAAAATGGTTTTGGGGAAAGAGAGTTTGCAGTAGATGGCGGGGGTGCTATCGGCCAGGTAGAGGCCGTTGATGTACACCACAAGCGAGCCGGAGGGCAATTGCAAACGTTGCAAGGTTTCCTCGTTTGTGCAAGTTTGGGTTTCCACCTTCTTTACGAAAAAGGCCGAGGTATGGCCCGCGCTCTCAATCATCTGGTGAAAATCCTGCACCTGGTTGATACACATATTAACGTTTAAAACGCTATTGTGAACAAAATTCCCCTCCCCGTGGCGTTTGGATATGAAGCCCTCGGCTTCCAGCGCGCGCAGTATCTCGCGCAGGGTGCCCCGGCTCACATCCAAATGCTCGCACAACGTGTCCTCGGAGAGGAGGGGCTTCATGGGCGGGTCGGCCGTTTTCATGATGTCCAGTATCTCAAGCTTGGCATAATCGAAGGCGGCTTTGCTCATTATTTTTTCCTCGTTTTGTGGGGAAATCGCTCAGTATCTGTCAGAATTGCGGGTTCTATCTGGACACAGTATATACTACTGTTTTTCAAAAATCAATAGTTTTTTAGATAATCTTATCATAAAAAATATTATTTATTGAATCAAAATATAAATAATACACAATAGGTTTGATGTCTAATGTCTAATATCTAACTGAGACGAATTATTGGCCACAGGGTATGCCAAAAACGATATGACGCTGGGTGGCTTTTTTTAGGCGGGCGAATGGTGTATACTTTGTATTGTGCAATGGCTTTTCCCAAGAGGCAGATGCCGATGCACATTCAGGCGCCTAGAAGGGAGAACAAAATGAGAGCGTTTTGCCTGGCAAACGCCGGGGTGTATTTACAAACGGGCCGCAGCGCCCTTGTGGTGGACGGCCTTTATGATATGCAGGAAAACCCGGCGTGGCCGGTGGAGGGTCTGCCGCAGGAGGTGGTGTCGTTTTTGTTACACGAAACATCGCCCCTCAGCAAGATAGAGTATCTGATTTTTACCCATTGCCACGAGGACCATTTTTGCTGGGAGCTGGTGGGCCAGGCCATTCGCAGCGGGCGGGTGGCCTGGCTATGCCTGCCCTACGATGCACAGCGTTATAGCCCCGCAGAGGTAGAAGCACTGTGCAAAAACCATGGGGTGGGGCTACAATTTTGGCAGGCGGAAACGGAGCGGATTGAAGGGCCGGATTTTACCCTACGCGCGGTGAAAACTGCACATTTGCAGGTGGGCGAGGAGAATATTCCGCATTATAGCTTGGTGGTAGAAACGGCCAGCGCGAGCGTGCTGATTGGCGGGGACGCCCAGGCGGGCCAGCTTACGGCCCTAGCCCCCACGCGGCCAGGGCCGTTCAACCTGGCCTTTCTCATTTTTTTTCATCTCAGTTCGCGCGCCAGCCGGCAGGCCATACAGGCGCTAAACCCCGCCCAATGCGTCTTATACCACATGCCCTACCAAGAGGAAAAAACGCATATCCGGGCGCTTTCCGAAAAGCTGCTGAAACAGTATGAAGCGGAACTGCCGCCCCTCTTGCTACCGGACCATGCACTGCAAGAAATTGTATTTTAGCCGAACGGTATCTTTGGGCACAGCATACAGGTGATGTACAAGAACCAGGGAACTTTCAAGAGATAAGGAGAAAACGGTATGGAATATTTAGAGTGTTGCCAAACCCGCCGTAGCGTGCGCCGCTATTTGCCCAAAAAGGTGGAGCGGGAGACGGTGCGCGGCCTTGTGCAGGCGGCTAGCCATGCGCCCAGTTGGAAGAACAGCCAGACCACACGCTATATTGTGATAGACGATGAAACCCTGATACAGAACATTGCCTGCGAGGGTTGTCTGGGCTTTACGTTCAACCAAAAAACCATCGAAAATACCCCCTGCCTGGTGGTGGTGGCCACGGAGGAGGGCCGTTCTGGCTACGAGCAAGACGGGAGTTTTTCCACGGCAAAGGGCACCCATTGGGAGAGTTTTGACGCGGGCATAGCCACCCAAACCTTTTGCCTGGCCGCCTGGGACAAAGGGCTGGCCACTGTGATTTTTGGCATTTTTGATGAGACCTATGTGGCGAAGAGAATCGCCCTGCCAGAGGGGCAAAAAATTTCCGCGCTGGTGGCCCTGGGCTACCCGGACGAAACCCCCAATATGCCCAAAAGAAAAGCGGTGGAGGAGTTGCTCTCGTTCCGCTAAGTAGGCGTGAAAAAAGAACCGGCCTTGTGTGGCTTTTTGCCACGCGATGTCGGTTCTTTTTCTATGAGGGGGGCCTATTCCGGGGAAACGCCAAAGACGGCCTGGAAGCTGGCGTTCACCTGCTTTGTGCACTCCTGGCAAAAGCGGCCGTATTTTTCCAGCAGGTCAAGCCCTTCGGTCGTCAAGGCAGAGCAGCCGTGCTGGCTGCCGCCACGGCTACGCTCAATAAGGCGGCAGCCAAGCTGGTTTTCTATGTTTTGCAGCATCTTCCAGCCCTTGCTGTACGACATGCCCATCTCCCCACAGGCCAATTGAAGAGAGCCTTTTTGCCGGATAAGCCCCAGCAGGCGGAAGGGCCCGGGGCCAAAAAAAACCTCTTCGGCGGCCAAAAACAGCCGGAATTCGGGGTGAAAAGCGGGTGGTAAAGGGAAGCCGGATTCCCCGGCAGGGGGATTTGGTTTTGTCATAGGCCCTCCCGTTGGCATTGGGGGTGAGGTGTGGCAAACTGGGTTGCCGCGGGGGAATGTTTTAGTTAACGGGCGCAGTTCTGCGCAGGGCCACACAGGATGTCCAGCGCGTGTTCCAAGGTGGGTAGCACAGCGTCCAGAGATTCCCCCGCCGCCTTGGGGCTGCCGGGAAGGTTGATGATGAGACTGCGCTGGCAGATGGCCGATACCCCCCGGCTGAGCATGGCCCGGGGTGTGATGGACATGCTGTAAGCGCGGATGGCCTCGCTGATGCCGGGCACCTGCCGCTGGGCAATGGCCAGGGTTGCCTCGGGCATGCAGTCTCTGGGGGAAAGGCCGGTACCGCCGGTGGTGAGGATGAGATCGGCGGTGCCATCCGCGCACCACTGGCGAAGCTGGGCGCTCAAAGCGGCCTGGTCGTCCGGCAGCAGGGCTTCCGCCGTGATTTGGCAGCCCGCGTCCCGCATCCGGGCGGCCAAGAGTGGGCCGCTCTCATCGGTGCGCTGGCCGGCTGCGCCTTTGTCACTGGCCGTCAGTATGGCCACCCGGTAGGGGGTCTTCCACACAGAGCTCATCTCCCTTCGCAATCACGCCGCCTTGCAGCACCCGGGCAAAAATGCCCTCCCGGGGCATGATGCAATCGCCCACTTGGTGGTAGATGGCGCAGTGGGCGTGGCATTCCTTGCCAATCTGGGTCACTTCCAGCAGAATGTCCCCGCTACGCAGGCGGGTGCCCACCGGTAGGCGGGCAAAATCAATACCGCGCACCAGCAGGTTTTCCCCAAATGCGCCGGGGCCCACCTGGGCACCTGTTTTGCGGAAGGCGTCCACCTTATCCTCTGAAAGCAGGCTGATCTGGCGGTGCCAATTGCCCGCGTGGGCGTCGTTTTGAAGGCCGTGTTCCGGCACCAAAACGCCTTGGCCTACATCTTGTTTGGCGGTGCCTTTTTGTTCGCTTAGGCACACGGCCACCACCTGGCCTTTTGTATTTTCCATGGGTTTATCCTCCTATCCGGTACATGCCACAGGGGCGGTCAAAGGCTTTGGGCAGTTCTTCCTCCACCACCACGTGTCCCGGGTGGTGCTGGGGTTTCTGCCGCACGGCCTCGCGGATGGCTTGCAAAATTTCTTCGTCGCTGGCACCGCCACGCAGCAGGGGCTTGAGGGGCAGGCCGCGGTCATAGAACAGGCAAAGTTTGAGCTGGCCGCTGGCCGTGAGGCGCAGGCGGTTGCAACTGCCGCAGAACTGGTGGCTCATGGAGGGGATGAAGCCGATGCGCCCGCGAAATCCCGCCGCCTGCCAGTATTGTGCAGGCCCGGCGGCGGCATCGTGGGGCAGTGCCTCTAGTTGGCCGAACTGCGCTTCAATTATCGCCTTGGCACGCTCAATGCTCACATCGTTGCTGGGGGTCTCCCCCGCAATGGGCATCCACTCAATCAGCCGTACATCCAGAGGATATTCTTTTGCCAGGGCCACCACCCCCATCCAGTCCTCTTGCAGGCTGTCTGGGGCCAGCACACAATTCAGTTTGATGTGCCGGAAGGGCAGGCGCAGGGCGGCTTCCAGCCCTTTCCACACCCGGGGAAGTTCATCGCGCCGGGTGAGGGCGGCAAAGCGGGCCGGGTTTACGGTGTCCAGGCTGATGTTGAGCCCGTCCACCCCGGCGTCGTACAGCTCTGCGGCCAGTTCTTCCAGCAGCACGCCGTTGGTGGTAAGGCCCAGATATTCCGCGCCCGGCAGCGCCTTGATGCTGGCCGCCAGGCTGGGCAGGCCCCGGCGCACCAGCGGCTCGCCCCCCGTAAGGCGAAAACGCTTGGCCCCCTGGCTGGCCATCAGCCCGGCCACCCGCTCAATCTCGTCGAAGCGCAGCACCTCCTCGTGGGGGATGGCCTCGATGCCCGTCTCGGGCATGCAGTAGCGGCAACGCAGGTTGCAACGGTCGGTTACCGAGATGCGGAAATAGCTAAGTTCCCGTCCGAATAGGTCTCTCATTCTGGGTTACTCTCGTTTCTGTGGTAGGGGCCACTTTTGCCCCCGGATTTAACCAGCAGGCATACCCCGCCAATCTCCATGCTTTTGTCCAGGGCCTTGCACATGTCATAGATGGTCAATAGGGCCAGTTGCACCCCGCACAGGGCCTCCATCTCCACCCCGGTTTTGCCGTGGGTTTTCACGG
>CAYYLW010000038.1:0-19783 GCA_964472465.1 uncultured Oscillospiraceae bacterium
GGTAAACGTATGCTTTAGCCGCATTGTGTATACCATAGAGTTCACCTTTGCCAATACAAAGACGACTAAAGAGAATTACCAATTATTTGAAGGCTATGCTGAGATGATTTGGCTGGATAATAGCCAGTCCAACATCCGGAACAATGTGACCGCAGCAAACGATTATCGCCTGTCGTACGATGATGTTTCTTATAGTTTCCAGGCGAAGTATGGGCAGAGCCTGGGCGGAAAGTGGCCCGCTATTGGGAATAATGTTTCGTTGACGCTTTACTATTTGTCAAATAGCCAACCCACGAAGGATGGGCACCATCCATTCGGCTGGATTTCCTACGACAGCCGAGCCGAAGGAGCCGCGGCCACCAATGTGAACGGTGCCAGAGAGTTCCTAAGCGGCGACGTGATTCCGGCCACAGGCACCACCATCCGTTGGAGGCCTCAATATACTGACACCCCCATCCAACAGACGGTTGAGTTCTATATGGAACCCCTAGATGGAAAAGGTGTTGCTGCGGAGGGAAACCTCACCGTAGATGATGATAAACCGGCCAGTAGCACGGACGGCCATGTCTACGTGCTGGATAAAAACCGTAGCGAGACAGTATTGATTGATGGTTTCAGCAGCTACTACCTGTTTGACCAAATTCCGGGCTTCCTTTCCGCCGGAAAGAAGACCATAGATGTCACGGATGCCCAAGGGAATAGAACCCGTACGGTGAAAGTGTACTATAACCGCGAGCAAATCACCATCAACTACAAGACGCAGGGCGGTTCTACACCCCCTAAATCTCAAACCGCCCTGCACGAACAGGCTATCTCCAAGTTCAAACCCAAAAGCGAACCCACCAAAGCGGGCGCTACTTTTGCAGGCTGGTACTATGACGACACCTACAAACTCCCGGTGAACTGGGATACCGACCTTGTTTTGTACAGTAAGGGCAAAGATGGCAAGCCCATCAGCGACATCACCCTGTTTGCGAAGTGGGAGTCTAGCCAGAACACCGTGCGCTTCTACGACAGCAAGGCGAACGCCGGTACCGCTGGCGAAACGGGCCTGCTGGCCAAACAAGGCGTTGCCAACAACGCCGCTGTGGAAGAGCGCATAGTCACCCTTACGGCGGATGGCACCGCATACAGCCTGGTGCCCGGCGTGGAAGTGCCTGGTTTTGGCACCTTCAAAGGCTGGTACTGGACCTCGAATGGTTTCGACCATCCCTTCTCTTACGAGACCCCCATCGCCAAAGATTACAACCTCTTTGCACTGTGGGAGGAAAAAGGATATACCCTTACCTACAATGCGGGCGAGGCCACCGAGGGCACCGTGCCGCAGGACAAGAACGAATACAGCATGAATACCCCTGTTCGGGTGGCGGGCAACACCGGCAACCTAACAGTGGCCGGAAAGGTATTTGCCGGGTGGAAAGATTCCCGCGACGGAGCCATCTACTTTGGCAACGACATTCTTAGTGTAAAAGGCAACACCACCCTTACCGCCCAGTTTGTGGATAGGAGCAACAGCTACACCGTTACTTATGAGCCGGGCTTTGCGGGCCCTGCCCCTGTGGTGAACTACTACAACAACAGCACGCCCAAGGTGGTGCTGAATAAGGGCAACTTGTTTGAGCAGGAAGGCTTTAGGTTCCTGGGCTGGAAAGACAAAAACAGCGGCAACCAGTTTGCCGGCGGCGCTGCCTATGAAGGCCAAAAGAGTATCACGCTTGTGGCCCAGTGGGAGCAGCTCTTCACCGTTGATTTTGCAGCGGCGGAAGGCGGTAGCCTGGAAGGAACCCTCCATTTCGCGGATATTCCGGCTGGCAGCGCTTGGGCCACAGCGGTAACCGTGCCCACCCCGAAGGCCAATGAAGGCTTCTACTTCGTGGGCTGGAACGAAACCTTCCCCGAAAAGGTAACCGAAAGCAAAACCTATACCGCGGAATTTGCCGCAAAAACCGAAGTGACTTTCACTGCGAATGACGCTTCTCGGACCTATAATGGCAAAGCCTTGACCGAGCCCACCGCCACTGCCAAAGGCCTGAAAGCGGGCGATAGCTTTGCGGTGACCATGACCCCCGAGAGCACCATCACCAATGCTGGCACGAAAGCCAATGTGATTGCCAGCGTGAACATTACACGGGACGGCAAAGACGTAAGCGGCGAGTACAAGGTGCTGCCTTTCGTAAATGGCACCCTCACCGTAGAGAAAGCCAAGGTGACCGTGGATTACGGCACCAACGAAAAAACGTATGGTGACGCCGACCCCGCTGCCAAAGACTACAATATCACCATCGAAGGTTTGGGCGAGAACCCGAATTACACCGTGGAGCGCAAACCCGGCGAGGACGTGGGCGACTACGACCTGACCGTGAAGTTGCCAAACGGTGTGACGGACGAAAACTACGAAATTACCAACCCCGGTGGGAAACTCACCATCAAGCCGCTTGCCATCACTGTGGTGGGCGCCAGCGCTAGCCTGCCCTTCAACAATGCAGAGCAAAGCATCGAGGGCTTCAGCGTCTACAAAACCAGCGACTTGAACAACGCGCTCACCGCTTTGCCGCTGGGCGACGCCATTACCATGAGCCCGAACCCCAAAGCCGTGGGCCGCCTGCCTGGCGACTACGACGTAATCGTGGTACAAGACGATGTGGCCATCGACAACGGTGGCGCAAGCAAACTGGGCAACTACGAAATCTCTGTGAAAGACGGTTTGCTGGCCATTGGCGACCCGGCCGCGGGCACCCAGTTTAGCTGGGGCATTGAAGGCAAGGCAGAGACCGCTGCCTTTGATGGCAAGACCCACACAATCACAGACACTGCCGATGCCCCCGCTGTGAAAGTTAGCCTACCGGAAGGCTTTACCCTGGCCGAAGGTAGCTTGGAAGTAACCAACCCCGAAGAGAGAAACGTAAACAGCAGTGAAACAGGGACTGGTTCCACCGAGTACAAGCAAGTGATTAACACGGGCGGCGTCAGAATTATGCTGGGCAATCGCGATGTAACCGAGTGGTTCGCCGCCCCCAGCGTAAAAGAAGGCAGCCTTATCATCACCCCGGCCGATTTGACCATTGAACTGGTGGTAGACCCTGCCAGTATTGCCGAAAACGACAATGCGCCGGATATTTCGGTGAAATATGATGGTTTTGTGGCAGGCGATAACGAGAACAACGCCCTCTCTGCCGGGCCCAGTATCGATAAGGGCGGCTTTGACCCGGACAACATCAAACAGGGCAGCTACACCATCAGCGTGAGTGATGCGGCCGCCAAGAACGGCAACTATAATATCATTTATAAGAACAACGACGCCACCCTGACAGTGGCCGCGGCTGGGGCCATGGTATACAACGCCAACGGCTTCCCCTTCACGGCCCCCACAGATGACAAAACCTATGCGGCTGGCCAATCGGCCACCATCAACACTGGCGACATTTCCGTACCCGGGTACCAGTTCCTGGGCTGGGCGGAAAGCGAGAACGGTGAAGTGGTGTTCGCAGCGGGCGCCACCGGCAGCTATGAGTTTAAGGCAGCCGACGCCGCCAATGGCAAAACCCTGTACGCAGTGGGTAAAGCCGATTTCACAGGCGAAGGGGCCATCACGGCCGCCGGCCACACCAGTGAGTACAACGGCGATTTCAAAACAAATGACGGCAATCCCAAGAGCATCAGCGTAAGCACCAACATTACAAACGATGTGGTTTTGTACGCTACCGAAGTGGATGAAGATGGCAACCTGGTGAAACCAACCACCACGAACCCCTCCTTCAAAGACGCCGGCACCTATACCGTGTACTACCAGGTGCAGCGTGGAAATGACCGCAGCGAAGTGGCAAGCCAAGAAGTGGCTATCACCCCCATCAAAATTACCGTGAGCGCTGATGGGGCCTCCATCAAACGTGGAGACCCACTACCCAATAGCTACAAATATACCGTGGGTGAGGGCGTGCTGGGCGGTGAAGACCTAAGTCTCGTTATTTCTGGGCCCAGCGCCACAGGCACAGGCTACGACCCCATGAACCCCGCCTCCGGCCCGTTCGACATCGTATTTGGCGAAGATTCTTTCTGGGGCAATAAAAACTACGACGTCAGCTTTGAAAAGGGTACCTTGGATGTTACCCCCGCTTGGCAGGTTGTGTATTACAACAACGGCGGCAATGGTACCATTGCGGACACAAACTACTACGCCCAAAGCGAAGTAGTGACCGTGAAAACCGACGAAGCCCCTGCCCGCGACGGCTACACCTTCCTGGGCTGGCACATCGATGCCACCAACCCCATACAGCCCGCATTCGAAAAGGGCGCTTCGGCCAGCTTTAACATGGATGACCTGAATGCAGACCAAAACCAAAAAGTTCTGTACGCTGCTTGGGCTCCTAGCGACCCTGCCGTCCTGGGCTTTAGCCTGAACGATGTGACGAAGGTGTACAACGGCGAGGCCTCTACCGTGGAGGTGACCAACAATGCCGCCGATGCACCGCAGTACACAGTGGAGTATAGCTACACGGACAGTGAGGGCAATGCCCAAACCAGCGATGTGGCCCCCAGCTTCACAAACGTGAAGGACAGCACTACCGTCACCGCCACCATCACCATGGAGGGCTATGCCACACCGCTCACCATGACGGCAACCGTGACCATCAAACAGCGGCCCATCGCCATTGGCTCACAGAATGCGCCCAGCGTGACCTACAACGCCCAGGCGCAAAGTGGCCAGGCCGTGGTGGAGGATCGCACCGCCGTCATAGCTGCGGACAAAGGCTACGCACCGGGCGAATACGGCCTGGCAAACGGCCACAGCTTCTTGAACGCACTGGCTAACGCCAGCGGAACCAACGCAGGCACCATGGATTTACAGGTATTCTTCTCGGTGAAGGACGCCGCTGGTAATGACGTGAGTGAGAACTATGCGGAGGTGACAAGTGGGCGTGCCATGGGCACCTTCACCATAGACAAGTTTGAAGTACGGGTACAGCCAGATAACCAGCAGATGTTCTACAGAGGCACCTTGCCCAACCTGACCGCCCAGTACCTCCCGGTGGTAGAGGGCACTGTATTGCCAAGTGATGTCAGCATTCTGGACGCATACCGCGCACTGAATTTTGACAAGGACTATGCAAACGAAAATGCCAACACCTATACGGATGCCATTGTGGCCAGCGCTACTGGTGGCACCCCAGACAACTACACCCTCAGCTTTGGCACAGCCAACTTGCAAATTCTGCCCGCTGAAAAAGGTGTAGTGATTACCCCCATCGTCGCCGGTAAAACCTATGGTGATGCAGACCCGGCTTCCTTCAATGCAGAAGTGAAGTTCGCGGATGGGACAGATTTTACAGACACGCTGAACTTTAGCGTGAGCCGTGTGCCGGGCGAAAATGCCGGAACCTATGAGTTGATTGTGACACTGGGTGATAACCCGAACTACAACATCACGGCTGCCGAGGGTGTCCTCTTCACCATCAGCCCCGCCAGCGCAGAGATTATTCCCCAGAACACCGGCAAGATTTACGGCGAAACCGACCCAGCCCTAAGCGCTACGGTGGTGGGTGCTAAGAATGGCGAAAGCTTGAACTACACCCTGAGCCGCGCAACTGGTGAAAACGCAGGCAACTATGCGATAACCGTTGCCCCAGGTGCAAACCCGAATTACAATGTGAAAGTGAACCCGGGCGTATTCACCATAGCGCCGCGCGAAGTGAACGTAATTATTACCCCGAACAACGGCGGCAAGGTGTATGGCCAAGATGACCCGGCCTTCACCGCCACAGTGACCGGAACGGTGAACGGAGACGACCTAGATTACACCATTACCCGTGTGCCGGGCGAAAACGCCGGGAACTACCAGATGGACATCATCCTGGGCAATAACCCGAACTATGTGGTGAAACCTGGAACTGGCGTGTTCACCATCAGCCCGGCCAACGTAACCTTAACTGTGGGCAACACCAGCAAAGTGTTGGGCACTGCCGACCCGGCCTTGAACGCAACCGTAGAAGGCCTTGTGCAAAATGATACCCTTGATTACACCCTGACGCGTGCACCAGGTGAAGAGGTAGGCAGCTATGCCATCAACGCCACCCTGGGCGCCAACCCGAACTACGTGGTCAATGTGGTACCGGGCGTGTTGCAAATCACGGTGGACGCCAACGTTCCCGTGGCTCCCATTGCTCCCGTCAATCCTGATGCACCCGCTGGCGCAGGCGATGGCGGTGCACCCGCACCTGCTCCTGCCGCAGTGGCACCCGCTCCTGCCGCACCGCCCGCTGCCCTTCCTGTGGTAGCCCCGGTGGTAACAGCGAACCCGCTGGCTGGCCTTGGCACCCTGCTGGGCGCCCTGACCAACTTGACCGACCCAGCGAACCCGCTGGCCAACCAAACCGTGAACATTGGCGATAACGAAGTGCCACTGGCTGGTTTTGGCGCCTGGGCTCTGGTGAACCTCTTGCTGGCCATTGCAACTGTTCTTATCTCTCTGGTTCTGCTAGTCACCTATTTCATGGGCCGGCGCAAGAAAGAACAGCAGCAGCAAGTGCAGGACGATGACTACGAGTTTGAGCATGTAGACACCGCCAAGACCGAAGAAGAAACCGACCCCGCCAAACAGAAGAAAAAGCTGATTGTACGACTGGTTGGCGTGTTGGTGGCAGTGGTTTCTGTGATTGCCTTCATCCTCACCGAGGATATGACCCAGCCGATGGTTCTGATAGACAATTGGACCTTGCTGATGGCCATCATCACCTTAGTGCAAGTTGTGGTTAGCTTCTTTGCCAAGAAATCCCGCAAAGAGGAAGAGAACACCGAAGACCACGACAGCGCCCGGCCGATGAACGTGTAGGCTGGCTAAGGAAAACAGAGGAGACTCTCCTCTGGTAAAAAAGCCCCCCATGTAATGGCCGCCCGGAAACGATCTGCAAAGATCGTGCCGGGCGGCTGTTCTATATGTGCCATTGCACCCAGATGCAGGTATGCTGTTCCCCTTAGCTCTTGAGTAAAACCGTGAAAAAAGCGTATAATAGTAAAAAAGGAGGTGGCTGTTTTGCAAGTGACCATGCCAAAAGGGTGGCAAGACCCTGCCTATGATGTGCTGGAAAAAGACATGGCTGCCACCAGTGACTTTGCGTCTTTGCTAAAGAAAATGGACGCCTACCTGGAAGCGCAGCGAAAAACATTAGAGGAAAAACGAAAAGAAGAAGAGGAAGAACTGCAAAGAAAGGCGCGGGAGAAACAATTGATGGACCTGCGGCTACGAATTACCCAGTTACAGTCCCGGGTGACAGCCGGGTATGAAGGGGAGCGCCGCGAGCTGGAGGCCCTAAAGGGGCAATTGCTCTGCATGTTGATGTTTGGCTAAACGGCTCTTCCTTCTAATTCGTGGGTGGGGCTTTGTGCAAGCACCTGCCGTAAAAGAGATGGCTTTTTGCACAAAAACATGGTAGAGTAAATACAGGCAGGGGAGACACCCAGCGCCAAAAACGCCCCAAAGGAAGGTGTATGGCCGTGAAAGAATTTGCAGAATTTGAAACTTGGCTGGAAGAGAGTGGAAGTTCCCGTGTGATAGGGGAGATGGCCAGTGAAGCGGCGATGGAATATGTGCGCCTGGGCAAGGCTGATTGCCTGAGTGCCGAGCAACAAGACGCGGTGTTCAATTTTTCCATACGCGTGGCCAGCCAAGTAACAGCGGGGCTGTTGCGAGAGTATCACCGCTGGGCAAATGGGCAGGGCTAGCGCCTGCACGGCCAGGGCCAGCAGTCATTATTTTTCATACGGCTGTGTTCCGGCGGCCAGGCTGGGCACCCAGCTTGGCTGGTAGCATTTAACGTAAAATCCCCCCGGAGACACCAAGCGGCGTTTCAGGGGGGATGGTTTTCTTTACGGTGTTATTTGGGTATCTCGCGCACTGTGCCATGCTGGGTATCCACTGAAACCAGCAGGCCGTCGGCCAGTTTTTCAGTGGCCCCCTGTGCGCCCACAATCACGGGTTTGCCCAGGGTAAGCCCCACAATGGCGGCGTGGCTGGAAAGGCCGCTCTCTTCGGTGATGATGGCGGCGGCCTGCTTCATGGCCTCCAACATTTCGTTGGAGGTGGTGGGGGCCACCAGAATGTCACCGGGCTGGAAGTGGTCGGTCAAATCGTCGGGCGTATGGACAATACAGGCCCGCCCAATGGCGTTTTCCTGCCCTATGCCCACCCCGGCCAGTAAGGAGTTGCCCACCAAGTGGGCCTTCATCATGTTGGTTGTGCCCGAAACGCCCACCGGTACCCCTGCCGTAATCACCACCAAATCGCCGTCTTTCACCAGCCCTGCGTTTTGGGCGGCTTGCACCGAAAGGTCGATAAGGGCGTCGGTATGTTCGGCATAGGGCATCAGAATGGGGCAGATGCCCCAGGAGAGGGAGAGTTGGCGGCAGACCTGTTGGCTGGTGGTGCAGGCGATGATGGGCGTGTGGGGGCGGTATTTGCTCAGTAGGCGGGCGGTTTCTCCGCTCTGGGTTACGGTGATGATTGCATCGGCCTGGATATCCATGGCGGTGGAGCAGGTAGCGTGGGCCACGGCATCGGTTACGGTAAGACGGGTGTTCTTGTCGCTCAAGCTGGCCTTAAACAGGGTTTGATAGGAGATGTCACTCTCGGTGCGTAGGGCAATGGCGGCCATGGTGCGCACCGCTTCCACCGGGTGTTTCCCGGCGGCGGTTTCCCCGCTTAACATGATGGCCGAGGTGCCGTCGTAAATGGCGTTGGCCACATCGGTTATTTCGGCGCGGGTGGGGCGGGGGTTTTCCATCATGCTCTCCAGCATCTGGGTGGCCGTGATGGCCGGGCGCCCACTGTTGTAACAGCGCTGAATCAGCCGTTTTTGCAAGATGGGAATTTCGGTGAAATCAATCTCCACCCCCATATCACCCCGGGCCACCATGATGCCGCCAGACACCGCCAAAATTTCATCGATGGCGGAAATACCCTGCTGGTTTTCAATCTTGGAGATAATGCGGATGTCCTCGCCACCATTTTCATCCAGTAGGCGGCGGATATCCAACACGTCCCGGGCAGAACGTGTAAACGAGGCAGCCACAAAGTCAAAGCCCTCGGCCGCACCAAAAAGCAGGTCGGCTTTATCGGCGGGGGAGAGGTAGGGCAGGGAAAGGCATACCCCAGGCACGTTGATTCCCTTTTTATCTTTCACCGTGCCGCTGTTCAGCACCTTTGTTACAATTTCGTCTCCGTGTAGCCTGGTTACCTCCAGTTCAATCAGCCCGTCGTCCACCAAAATTTGGGAGCCGGGGTGAACATCTTCGTGTAGGTTTTTAAAGCTTACACTGGCGCGGTGCTCGTCACCCACCACCTCGCGCGGGGTTAGGGTAAAGCTCTGCCCGGCTTCCAGCATGGCACAGCCATTTTTAAAGCGCCCTAGGCGTATTTCCGGGCCCTTGGTGTCCAGCAGGGTGGCAATGGGTAGGTTCAGTTCCTCGCGCAGTTGCTTCACTTTTTCCAGCCGTGCCTTGTGCTCGGCGTGGGTGCCGTGGGAAAAGTTGAACCGTGCCACGTTCATTCCTGCCAGCATCATCTCCCGTAGGGTGTCGCCTTTGTCTGTGGCGGGGCCCAGGGTGCATACAATTTTCGTTTTCCGCATTTGTCCGTCCCTTCTGCTTGCAGAGTTCTTTTTTTAGATTCTCTACATGTGAGTATTATAGTCTTCGATGGACAAAGCTGCAAGTTGTGGTATACTAATTACAAATTAAATCCGCAAAAAAGCAAGCCGGGTGGCCCTGCCCCCGGAGAAGGAGGCAAAATATGTCAAAACGTGTATTTATCATCATATTGGACAGTTTTGGAATTGGAGATGCGGCCGACGCCGCCCTGTATGGAGACGAGGGGAGCAACACCCTGGCCGCCATTGCCAAAAGCCCGCAGTGTAAGCTGCCCAACCTGGCAAAACTGGGGCTGTTTAACATTGATGGCGTTAGCGTGGCCGCCAAAGAGCCCAGCCCCAGCGGGGCCTTTGGGCGGCTGGTGGAGGTGAGTGCCGGCAAAGACACCACCATTGGCCACTGGGAACTGGCGGGCCTGGTGAGTACCAAGGCCCTACCCACCTACCCCGAGGGCTTCCCAGCGGACATGCGGGAGCAGTTTGAGGCGCTGATAGGCCGCAAAACCCTATGCGGGCTGCCTTACTCGGGCACAGAGGTGCTGCGGGATTATGGGGAAGAGCACCTCAAAACAGGCTTTCCCATCATTTACACCAGCGCCGACAGTGTCTTTCAAATTGCGGCCAACGAGAGCATCATCCCGGTGGAAGAGCTGTACAGCATGTGCGAAAAGGCCCGCGAGATGCTGCAAGGCCCCTGGGGCGTGGGCCGCGTGATAGCCCGCCCCTTTGAAGGGGACAGCCCCGCGAACTTCAAGCGCACCCCTCGCCGGCATGATTATTCCCTGCTGCCGCCGCGCCCCACCCTACTGGACGTACTTTCGGCCAGCGGAAAAGATGTAATTGGCGTTGGGAAAATTTACGACATATTCGCGGGCCGTGGGGTGGGCCGCAGTGTGAAAACCAGCGGCAACCGCGACGGCATGCAGCGTACGGTGGAGCTGGCCAAGGAAGATTTTGCGGGCCTGTGCTTTGTGAACCTGGTGGATTTTGACATGGTGTACGGCCACCGCAATGATATCGATGGCTATGCGGCGGCCATGAGCGAGTTTGATGCATGGCTCGGGGCATTCTTGCCCCAGATGCGGGCGGACGACCTGCTGCTTATCACCGCCGACCATGGCTGCGACCCTTCTACCTCCAGCACCGACCATAGCCGGGAAAACGTGCCCCTGCTGGCCGTGGGGGGGCCGGTAAAACCCGGCAGCAACCTGGGGCGCAGAATGTGTTTTGGCTGTGTGGCCAACACCGTGGCCGAGTATCTGGGCGTATGTTGCTATCTGGCGGGGGAGAGCCTGCTGGGCGAAATGAGCGGCAAATAGAGACAATTGGAAGAGAAAAAATTCCCTGTGTGCAAGCACAGGGAATTTTTTTCTCAGAGGATGAAAACAAAAGCGCACCCACCTCGTTTTATCAAGCAGAAGGGGAATGAACCAAAGGGTTCCCCTACCGAAAAGGAGGTGGCAAGAATGTTTTTGGGTATTTCCATGGTGGCGCTGGTGTGTGTGGTGGCATCCATTTTTGTGGTGGCCGCGTCCGACCCGGAAGCCAAACAAGACGCACAGGCGTAGCGGGGCTTTGTTTTCACTGCGCATGGGCTGTTTTTCCCCCGCTTGGGCGGGGTTTATATAAAAGAAAACCTCTTTGCCACCAAAGGCAAAGAGGTTTTTACGTTAAACCAGGTATGGCAGAACAGGAGAGAAATAACCGCTAGGGGGTGAAATAACCGCTCCAATAGGGCGGGGTGTGCTGTAACTGGCCGTTTTTACGGTACAGCCGGGGCACCCGTTTCCCAAGGCAGCACAGCACTTCATAGGAGATGGTGCCCAGCGCGGCGGCCAAATCGTCGGCCGTCTGGCGCTGTGTGCCATCGGTTCCCAGTATGGTCACCAGGTCGCCGCTCGTTACCCCATCAATTCCGCTTACGTCCAGCATGCACATGTCCATGCAAATTTTCCCAATAATGGGGGCCTTTTTCCCCCGCACCAGCAAAGAGAGCCCCCCGCTGGCATAGCCGCGTAGCAGGCCGTCGGCATAGCCCACGGGCACGGTGGCCACCAGCATATCGTTGGGGGCGCGGTAGCCGCGGTCGTACCCAACGCTACCACCCTTGGGCACGGCCTTGCACTGGGCAACGCTACTATACCAAGAGAGAATGGGGTGTAAATCAAAGGAGAGGTTTTCCTCCCGGCTTTGGTAACCATATAGGGTAAGGCCATTGCGCACCATATGCTCGTGCGTATCGGCCAGGCCCATGGTGGCTGCGCTGTTGGCGCAGTGGCGTAAAGGCACCTGCACACCCAGGGCCGCGGCGCTTTGTAGAATACGCTGGAAGCGGGCATGCTGTTCCTGGGTGAAGGCATCCTCGCCAGGCAGGTCGGAGGAGGAGAGCTGGGTGAAGGCCCCTTCAATCATCAGGCTGGGAAGCTGTGAAATGGCCAAAATTTCCTCGGCGGCGGTCTCTTCCCGCATCCCCAGGCGGGACATACCGGTATCTAGTTTGAGGTGCACCTTCACGGGCAGGCCCGGCAGGGCGGCATCTTCATAGAGGCGGGCTGTGCGTAAATCGGGCAGGCAGAGGGAGATATTGGCCTTTTGCAGGGCCGGTACGCAGAGCGGTGGGGCCACGCCCATCATCAAAATCATGCCCTCGATGCCCCCCTGCCGCAGCAGCAGGGCTTCCTCCTGGGTTACCACGGCAAACTGGCGCACCCCCTCCTCCTCTTGCAGAACTTTGGCTATGGGCAAAGCGCCCTGGCCGTAAGCGTCGGCCTTGACCACCGGCATCAGTTTGGCGCCGGGCGCGGCCGCGTGCATCTGGCGGTAGTTGTGCAGCAGGGCGTCCAGGTCTATTTCGGCCCAAACGCGGTATTGGTGGCTGAGGTTTTCCATGGCTGTCCTCCAAAAAGTGTGCAGGTGGTGTGGTAAACAGGGCCGTATTTGGCCCGGCCACACTGTGTGAAATGCCTATCTGTGGGCATGGGCGGTGTGCGCCCACAGTTTTTTATTATACACCTCTGCCGCGGGGCTTGTCCACCAAGGAAGGTGCAAAATCAAACGTTTTTTCGCGTGTAGTGGCCTTGCCCCGCCGCCCTTCTTGTGGTAGAATTGGTAAAATATACAAAACGACACAAAAAATGGGTAAAAATTCGTTTTCTGCCGTTCATCTTACGGGGAGAGAAGGGGCGAAACATGAGAGGCACGGGCGTTTCGGTTGGAATTGGCATTGCCCAGGCTTTGCTGTGGCAGCCGGCGGTTACCCAGGAGTATTTGCCCAAAAAAAGTGGGAAACCCGAAGAGGAAATAGCCCGCTTTGAAGCGGCGCTGGCCAGCATCCTAAAAAAGAATAAGGGCCTACGGGCCAAGGCCGCCAGGCGAATAGGCAACGAAGAAGCTGCTATATTTGACGCATACACGCTGATGTTGACGGATGAAGAGGCCATGATACGCCCCACAAAAGAGAGCATCCGCCTGCGCAGCCTTTCGGCGGAATATGCTGTTTCGCAGCAATTTGGGGAGCTGGCCCGTTCTTTTTTAGAGCTGGATAGTGAATATATGCGCCAGCGGGCCGAAGATGTTTTCAGCCTACGGGACCAGTTACTGCGCGAGATGATGGGCGTGCCTTTGGTGGAGGCCTCCCACCTGGACCATCCCACCATCGTGGTGGCGGCCATGCTTTCCCCTGGAGATCTGGCGAACCTGGACCTCAGCCGTTTAGAGGGGATTATCTGCGAGGATGGGGGCTATTCCAGCCACATGTCCATTTTGGCGCGCACCTTGGGCATTCCCGCCGTGGTGGGTGCGGGTAGCATTTTGGAGTGTGTACAGGCGGGCGATATTTTGGCCCTGGACGGGGAGAGCGGCGAAATTTGGATCAACCCCGGCAAGGAGGAAATTGAGGAGCTGCGCCAGCGGGCCGACAGGTTGTTTGAACAGCGCCAGGAAGCCCAGTTATTCCGGGGCCGCCCCACCATCACGGTGGACGGGCGCCGGGTGGAACTTTCCGCCACGGTGGGCCAGATGGAAGAGGTGGAACCGGCCCTTGCGGCCGATGCGGAGGCCATTGGCCTATACCGTACCGAGATTTTGCATGTGAACCACCCGCCGCTACCCAGCGAGGAGGTGCAGTTCCGCACCTACCGCACCGTACTGGAGCGCTTGAACGGTAAGGCGGCCGTGGTGCGCACTTTTGATGACGGCGGCAACCGCCCGGCCCAACTGCTGCGCACCCGGGAGGAGGAAAACCCGGTGATGGGCTACCGGGGCATCCGCATGAGCCTGGGCCGCCCCAGCTTTTTCCGCACCCAGCTACGGGCGCTGCTGCGGGCTTCGGCCTATGGCAGCCTAAAAGTGCTGTTCCCCATGGTTTCTTCTCTGGATGAGTTGCGCCTAGCCAAGGCGGCCCTAGAAACGGTGAAAAATGAACTGCGCCGCGAGGAAATGCCCTTTGATGAGAAAATTCCCGTGGGGCTGCTGGTGGGCATTCCCAGTGCCGCCCTGCTAAGCGAGAGCCTGGCCTCGGAGGTAGACTTTTTCAGCATCAGTGTGAACGATTTGATTCAGTTCACCCTGGCGGTGGACCGCGGTAGCCCAGACTTAAACTACCTGTACCACATGTACCACCCCGCGGTGCTACGCCTGATAAAATGGACGGTGGACGCCGCGCACCACCATGGCATCCCCTGCAACCTGTGCGGGGAGGCCCAGGGCTATGAAAAGGTGTTGCCACTGCTATTGGGGCTGGGGCTGGATGGTTTTGCCGTGAACCCGGGGATGGTGCTTTCCTCGCGGCGGATACTGAACCAGTGCAGCTACACTGAGTGCAAGCGCTTTGCCGATGAAACCCTGCAACTGCAAAGCGCCGCCGAGGTGGAAAAATGGCTGGCCCGTGCCCAAAGCAGCCTGCGCCTAAGTGGTGGGCTGTGAAAGCCGAGGGCCTGAATGATGAAAAACATCCCCCGGCAGGTAGCCAGGGGATGCTTGTTTTTTAGGGGACTTACGCGTCTTTGGGGGCCTGCTCCACCTGTACAAACAGGCCAGGGGCAATACCCTCCACCAGGGCTGCGTCCAAATAAAGGGTGCAGTTCGGGTGAAATTTCAGGATGGTGGCCTGTACCTCGGGGGTAACGGGGCCATCCTCCAGCACGGCGCGCATGGCTTGCCGCTTGCTGTCCCCCGTGGCGATAAACACGATGCTGTGTGCACGCATGATATCGCCAGCGCCCATGGTATAGGCGTGGGTGGGCACCTCTGCAATGCTGCTGAACAGCCGGGAGTTACTTTGGATGGTTTGCTGGGTAAGCGCCACCAGGTGGTAGCTATCGTGGAAGATGTCGGCGGGCTCATTAAAACCAATGTGGCCGTTTACCCCAATGCTGAGAAGCTGTAAATCGGTGCGGTGGGCGGCAGAAAATTCCCGCAGGCGCTTCAGTTCGGCGTGGCTATCGGGTGCGTCGCCCCGCGGTATGGTCACGTTTGCAGGGTTTACCCCGGCGGGAACAAACAGGTGCTGGTCCATAAAAAACCGGTAGGAATTGGGGTCGCTGCCCGGAAGCCCGGCGTATTCGTCCAGGTTCACGGTATGGGCCTTCGTAAAATCCGCTTCGCCACGTTTCACCATCTCCACCAGCTCTGCATAGGCGGGGATGGGGGTGCTGCCGGTGGCAAAGCCCAGCAGGGCTTCGGGTTTCTTTTTCACAGCCGCGGCAATATGGCGGGCAGTGAGGCGGGCACTTTGGGCATAGTCTTTCGTAATAACAAGCCGCATTTCCTAATACCTCCAGTGAGTGATACAGCAATTTCTTTGGTTCTATTGTACCTCTTTTTCACCAAAACGGAAAGCATTCGTGCCCAAAAAGTGCCTAGGTTGCAAAAAACTTCCGCAAGAGATACAATATAACCAGGAATAAGAAAAAATAACCTGTTCCAAATCGTAGTATATATAAGGCCCAATTTGGCCGGTTTTTTCTAGAAAATGAAGGAGGCAGGTTTTCAAGATGAAAGATATTTTTGAAGGCGTGGGTGAAACCGTAAAGGAACTGTACGACATGTTGCCTTTTAACGACCCCGACAAAAAATACCAGCGCGCGTTGGATAAGCTAAAAGAACTAAAAAAGCGTGAGAACGATGTGTATGCTGAGATTGGGCGGAGGGTGTATAAGGACAATGGCGCCCAGGGCTACCCCCAAGAGGTGGAGAAGCTGCACAAAATTTACGATGAGCGGCGCACAGCAGAGCTAGAGGTGGAAAAGCTGGATAGAGAGCGCCAGCCCCAAAGCCAGGCCCCCCAGGGGCATGCCTGCCCGCAGTGTGGGGCGGCAAACGAGCCGGACGTGAAATTCTGCCGTTCTTGTGGTGCGCGTATGGAGCCGCCCAAGGACATGGCGTGTGGGGCCTGCGGAGCCCAAAACCCGGAGGGAACCCGCTTTTGTGGGTTTTGCGGCGCGCGGATGGGCGAGACGCCCGTGGAAGAACCCTAGGCCCCGTGTGGGCTGGCCGGCCAGAGAAAAATAAAGCCTGGTAACGTTTGGGCTGAGGTTTAGTATTGGTAAGGGGGGGCGGAACCATGAGAAGCTGTGAGTACTGTGGAACGCTATACGAGGAAATTCGGCAGGATTGCCCGAACTGTGGCAAGCCGGCGGAGGGTGTAATGCCCCCTGCGGCGGTGTCTGCCCCGGAACCCCAGCCGGCCACACCGCCTGTAGCAGCACCCCAAAAACCCGAAATTCAGCTCTATTGGGGCGTGGCGGAACCGCTCCATGTACCTTTGGCGCCAGCGGCCCCGCCGCCCGTGCAAAACAACTTTCCCCCGCCCGCCGCTGGCCCTGCAAACCCTATGGGCTATGCGCACCCACCGGTTCCTGTGCAAATACAGCTTTCCCCAGAGCAACAGCAGGACATCCAGAAAAACAAAGAGATGGCCGTGCTGGCCTACCTGGGTACTTTTATCCTGGTACCAGCGATAACGGAAAGAAAATCCCCTTTCGTCAAGTTCCATTTGAACCAGGCCTTGGTGCTGTTGATAGCCCAAATGGTGCTGGGGGCGGCCAGCGGCCTGTTCAGCGTTGTGCTGGGGCCCCTGGGGGGACTGCTGTTTTACCTGGGCAACACGGCGGTGTTTGTATTTTGGCTCATGGGGCTCATCAACGCGGCCACCGGCAAGTACAACCCCCTGCCGCTGGTCTCCACGGTGCAGCTTGTGAAATACTAGTGGCGGCCCTCTGCGGGCCGTTTTTTTATGTGGGAAGCGGTGTATAGGCCCGCAAAGCCCAGCGGAGAGGGCATTGCGGGGATATGCGAAATAATACGATAATGCTTGTTTTTTACCGCATAAATGTGGTATAGTATAGGGGGAGATGGTAATGTGAAAATTTCCACTAAAGGCAGATATGCCCTGCGGCTGATGGTTGATTTGGCCCTGGTTGCCAAAGAGGAATATGTCTCCTTGCGGGACGTGGCCTGGCGCCAAGGCATCTCCATGAAGTATTTGGAGCAGATTGTTGGCCAATTGAATAAGGCGGGTTATCTACACAGTGTGCGTGGCCCACAGGGTGGCTATCGGCTTGCCCGGCGGCCTTCCCAGTACACGGTGGGGGAGATTTTGCGTGTTACCGAAGGCAGCATTGCCCCGGTAAGCTGCCTGGAAACGGTGCCAAACCCTTGCCCCCGTGCGGCCACTTGCCGCACCCTGCCTATGTGGGAAGGGTTATACCGTACCATAGCGGGGTATTTGGATGGCATTACCTTAGAAGATGTGTGCAACAGCAGAGATTCTGCTTTACTTAGCGGAGATGATTTGCTATAATAGCCCCAATTTCATCAGATCCCGCGACAAACGCGGGATTGTTTTTATCAACCAGCAGAGAGACAGGAGGTGCCAGAGATGGCAGTAATAGAACATGGATGCGAGGGTTTGATTGGGAATACACCGCTTGTGCGTTTGGGGCGGCTTGAACAAAAAGAGGGCCTGGGTGCCAAGGTATATGCGAAGCTGGAATATTTTAACCCCACTGGCAGTGTGAAAGACCGCGCTGCGCTGGCCATGCTGGACGAGGCGGAAAAAACCGGAAAGCTGGCCAAAGGTGGCCTGATTGTGGAGCCTACCTCCGGCAACACGGGCATTGGCCTTGCCTTCATTGGGGTGGCCCGTGGCTACCGGGTGGTGCTTACCATGCCCGAAACCATGAGTGAGGAACGCCGCGCGCTGCTGAAGGCCTACGGGGCCGAGCTGGTGTTGACCGAGGGCGTCAAGGGGATGAAGGGGGCCATTGCCAAGGCCGAAGAACTGCTGGCGGAAAACCCCGGTTCCTTTATGCCCAGCCAGTTTGATAACCCGGCCAACCCTGCCGCCCACGAAAGCACCACCGGGCCGGAGATTTACCGCGACACCGAGGGCGGTGTGGATGTGCTGGTGGCAGGCGTGGGCACGGGCGGCACAGTAAGTGGCGCGGGGCGGTATTTGAAAAACCAAAAACCCGGCGTAACGGTGGTGGCCGTGCAGCCGGAGGCCAGCCCGGTGCTTACGGGCGGTGCGCCTGGCCCACACAAAATTCAGGGCATCGGTGCTGGGTTTATCCCGGCCAATTATGACGCCAGTGTGGTGGATGAGGTGGCCGATGTATCCACCGAGGATGCCATGGAAACCGCAAAGCTGCTGGCCAGAACCGAAGGGGTGCTGTGCGGCATTTCCTCGGGCGCGGCGCTGTATACCGCCATGCAACTTGCCCGCCGCAGCGAATATGCGGGCAAAACCATTGTGGTGGTGCTGCCGGATAGCGGCGACCGCTACCTCTCCATGGGTGTGTTTTAGCCCCCATAAGCCATAACATAAAACGCCACCGCGGCCGCGGTGGCGTTTTTACGTGTTGCCGTATGGTTTATCCGTGTACAATCATAAAATAAATCACGTATACCCAGCTTAGCAGGCCGTGGAAGATGGCCCACAGCACAGAATGCCAGTTGGTGTAAGAGATGACGATGGCTAGGGCAGAGCCAAAGCTGATGCCTGCCTTGACGGTGGTGGATACCACGCTATGTTTGGCGGGGGCGGGCTCGTTCATACAAAAGCCTCCTTTTGGCGTGTTGCCGGGTTTCTATTTGGCGTAGGGGTTATTCCAGGCATGGCCCTCGCGGCGGTTGGTGATATGGCCGCGCTCGCACAGGGCCTCGGCGCAGGCTTGGGCTTTGGCGTATTCCTTGGCCTCATCCTCCACGGCGGTAATCACGCTGTTTTCCATCACGGTTTGGCCGTCTATCAGCACACCGGTGATATTTTGTAAGGAGGAGGAGTACACCAAGGTGGAAACCGGGTTGTGCATGGGGATGGCTTTGGGGCATTTCGTGGGGTCGAAGATGACGAGGTCGGCCTTTTTGCCCGCTTCCAGCGAGCCGATTTCGTTCTCCATCCCTAAGGCGCGCGCACCATCGATGGTGGCCATTTCCAGCACCTTCTCGGCCGACATGGCCAGCGGGTTGCGGGTGGCTACTTTGTGTTGCAGGGCGGTGAATTTCATCAGCTCCACCATATCCTGTGCGTTGTTGCTGGCCGCGCCATCCACACCCAGCGATACCGTGATACCGTTTCGCAGCATGCCCGGCACATCGGCCACGCCGGAGGAGAGGTACTGGTTGGAGCAGACGTTGTGGGAGACCTTCAGGTCGTATTCTTTCGCCAGGGCCATGTCCCGCTCGGTGAGGAAGCAGCAGTGCACCATCAGCACGTTGGGCCCCAGTATGCCCCACTCTTCCAGCAGCTCGGCGTCCGGCTTGCCATGCAGTTCCTCGGCCGCGTTACGGTCGAAGGGGGTTTCGGAGATATGGGCCGTGAAGCCGGACTTGTACTCGTTGGTAATGCGCCACAGGGTGCACACCAGGTCTTTGGTGTTGCTCCACAGCGCCGCGGGGGCCACCCAGATTTTGATGCGCCCGTCAGAGGTGTTGTGGTAGGTGTCGAACAGGCGGTATACATCCTTCTCCACCTCTTCCAGGGGCTGCATGATGCCGGGGTGCACGCCAAACTGCGCGCCGGTGTTCATGCAGCCACGGGCCAGGATGCCGCGCATACCCAGCTTATTGAAAGCCTGGATGACGGGGTCGGACAAGTGGGGAACAGGGTGGGGGTACATGTAGTCTAAATTGGTGGTGATGCC
>CAYYLW010000039.1:0-19741 GCA_964472465.1 uncultured Oscillospiraceae bacterium
CTCGGCGCCCATCTCGCGGTAGGCCTTGCCGCCCATCTCCACAATCACCGGTACGTTGGCAAAGCTCTCCACGTTGTTCACCAGGGTGGGCTGCAAAAACAGGCCCACATCGGCCAGGTGGGGGGGCTTGATGCGGGGGCGGCCGGTGCGGCCCTCCACCGAATTCAGCAGCGCCGAGTTCTCGCCGCATACATAGGCCCCAGCACCCGACACCATGATGATTTCGTAATTAAAACCCTCTACCCCTAGAATGTTCTCCCCAAGATAGCCCGCTTTTTCGGCGTTCTCTATGGCCCGCAGAAAAGTTTTTTGTATCTCGTGGTACTCCCCGCGAATATAGATATAGCCCGCCTTCGCGCCAAACAGCCAGCCCGCAATCAGCATGCCTTCTAGCACAGCGAGAGGGTCGTCGGAAAGCAGCACCTTATCCTTAAAAGTGCCCGGCTCGCCCTCGTCTGCATTGCAGACGATATATTTCGGGAAAACGGGGTTATCATACAGATGCCGCCACTTTTTCCCCGCCGGGTATGCTGCGCCGCCGCGCCCGCGCAGCATGGCGTCGTCCATCTCTTTCAGCAGTTGTTCTTTTTCCATGCCCATGGCTTTACGCAGCGCAGCGAACCCGCCCAATGCCTCGTATTCGGCCACCGAGGCGGGGTCTTTCATCTGGCCAACGCGTTTCAGCAGAACCTTTTTTTCGCCCATGCTCTCCTCCTGCTAAACTTTGATACTGCCGCTACGAAGTCCTTCCAGCAGCTTTTCTATGGCTTTTTCGTCCAGGTTGCCAAAAACCTTGTCTTTCACTTTAATCACCGGGCCTTTTCCGCAGGCGCCCACGCAGGCGGTATGCACATAACGGAACATCCCGTCCGGGGTGGTTTTACCCATCTCCACCCCCAGTTTTTCTTTCAATATCTCCACCACTTTGTTGTTTTTGGAAAAGCGGCAGGGGGAGGAATTGCACACCATCAGCAGGTGCTTTGCCTGGGGCTGTGTTTGCAGCATGGCATAGTAACTCAGCAGTTCAAACACCCGCGTCTCCGATAGGCCCAATTCTTTGGCGATATGCCCCGCGGTCTCGGCGTCTACATAGCCCTCTACCGAGACATACTGGCATTCCAGCAGCATGGCCAGAATATTCTCCTTGCGCCCCCCGTTGTTCTGGATAATCTCCTTCACCTGTTCTCTTGTCATTGCCTGTCTCCTCTCTCATCATGCCCGTATCACGCCGGGCTTACTCTCTTGCTCGGCCAGGGGCCACCCTTTCCCCAGCACCTCATAGGAAAAGCCGCATGTCTCCCTGGGCCGTTTTTTCCATCTGTATCTCCGGGGCCGCCTGCCCCAGCAACACCACCTGCTGCGCCAGCTTTGCCAGCGCCTCAGCCCCCGGCTTATCTGTCTCGCAGGGGGCATTCGCAGAGGCGGCAAACAAAAACACCCCCGGCTCCACCGAATGCCGCATCCGGTTGGATTCGCACACAACAGCCACCCCCGGCGGCAGGTGTTTCACAAAATCCCGCATGGCTGCTGCCATGGCCTCAGGACGGCTACGCATTAAAAAAGCCCTCTTGGCCCCCGCCGCCAACATCAGCGCGGTATCTTTTCCCGTTCCCGTCTCATTTTCTTCTCTTATGTCAAAAGGGCCTTGCAGCCCACCGCACAGCCCACAGCCCTGCTGGCCGCGGTGGCAGGGCTGGTGCGGTTTTTCTACGCAAATCACCTTCACCGCCCACACCGGCATTCGGTCTCGCAGGCCCTCAATCACTGTGCAGACCAGGGCCGTTTTGCCATCGTTTCGGCCAAAGCCCCCCACCATCACCATCTGGGGCAGGGCCAGCCGCTTCTCTTCACACTCCATCTTCACCTTCCTGGGCCCCTCTTTCCGTCCACCTCGCCAGTTCCTCTGGGGTGTTTAGGTTTGTAAAACAGCCCGCCTCCTCCTTTAGCACCTCCACCTTTAGAAAGGGGAAGCCGGCCCGCAAACTCAACCGGCCCTCTTCTATCTGCCGGCGAAACACCGGCAGGCAGCGGCGGTTATAAAAAGCGAATAGCGGTTCTAAATACCCCTCTGTTTGGCACAGCACTACATCGGCATTTTGTAGTTTATCATACATTTTATACGCTAAGTTATAGTCAAAAGAAGGCATGTCGCAAGCCATCACAAACAGCCAGGGGCCCTCTGTCTCTTCAAACGCGGTGCAAATGCCCCCCAGCGGCCCGGTTTCGGGGTAATGGTCTGCCGCTTGGGGCAGGCTATCCAGCGCGGGCACATCGGCAAATTTCCCCGCCCGCTCGCACACGGCCAGCACCTGGCCAAACAGGGCCCGCATAGTCTTTGCGTGCCGTAAGAGCAGATACTCGCCCTGCACTTGTAAAAAGGCCTTATCAAAGCCCATCCGGCGGCTTTTTCCGCCACACAACAAAACGCCTGTGCAGCCCTCTATCCGTTGCGGTTCCAAATTCTCCCCCATTATATGGTTTGTATACTGTTTATCATACCACATCTGGCGGCCAAAATACCAGTTTAAAATTGTGTAGGTGCAAAATTCCTGGGCAAGATGGCGGCCATTCTGCCCAAGCCCCCCGCCTCTCTTTACAGCATCCGGCAAACCAGCTATACTTTATATCGTATAGAAAGACAGACTATGTATTCAGAAAAAACAGCCTATATCAAACAGAGGGGCGGCCAACCGGCTACCATACGGAACGGCAAGACACAGGCAGCCTGCGCGTCCACGGCTGGTTTTTCAAGGCGCAGCGGTGTTTTTTCTTTTGCCATTGGCAGCCCAGCCCCCCCCCGAAAGGAGCCTTTCGATGCATGATTTAAACAGGAGCAGCGCCGCCGTGGTGTGGCGTTTTTTTGAGGAACTGTGCGCCATACCCCATGGCAGCGGCAATGAGGACGCCCTGCTGGCCCATATCCAGCGCTGGGCCGAGACCAAAGGCTTTAGAACCGCGCAAGACGCCGCCCGCAACCTGGTGGTATATGCCCCGGGCAGCCCTGGCTATGAAAATAGCCCCACCCTCATTTTACAAAACCATGTGGACATGGTATGCGAAAAAAATAATGATTCCACGCATGATTTTTCAAAAGACCCCTTGCAGCTGGTGCGCGAAGGCGATGTGCTGCGCGCACAGGGCACCACCCTGGGGGCCGATAACGGCATCGGCGTCGCCATCATGCAGGCGGTGCTGGACGGAGACGCCCCCCATCCGCCCATTGAGGCGGTATTCACCGTGAATGAGGAAATTGGCCTGGTGGGGGCCAGCCAGTTTGATATGTCTCTGGTTTCCGGCAAACGCTTTCTCAACATGGACACCGAGGAAGAGGGGGTGTTTATGGTGAGCAACGCCGGGGGCCGGCACGCAAAGTTCATTCTGCCTGCCGCCTTTGAAAGCGCCGAGGGCCTGGCCTGGCATCAACTGGAAATTTCCGGCCTTCAGGGCGGGCATTCTGGTATGGACATAGATAAAGAACGCGGCAACGCCATCCGCCTGATGGGCCGCTTACTGGATGCCCTGCGCGCAGAGGCCCCTTGTTTTGCCCTGGCCGGTATGCAGGCAGGCAGCCAGGAGAACGCCATCCCGCGGGAGAGCGTCTGCCTGGTGGGGCTGCCCGTGGAAAACGCAGCCCTTGCCGCGGCTGTGGCCGCCCGGTGGGAGGGCATTTTCCAAAGCGAACTGGCCCAAAGCGACGTGGGTGTTTTTGTGCGCTGTACCCCGGCCCCAGCCCCCGAAAAAATGTATACCCCCTCTTTGCGTGATAAACTGATGGCGGCCATTCTCCTGATACCGAATGGCATCCTGCACATGAGCCTGGCCATCCCCGGCCTTGTAGAGACCTCCAACAACCTGGGGGTGGTGCGCACCACGGACAGTGAGGTGCAGCTTCTGTACACCATTCGCAGTAGTGTAAAAAGCCGCAAAGAGGCCACCGCCCGGCAAATGGCTGCCTTGGAACAGCTGCTGGGGGCGCGCTGCGAGGTCATCTCCGATTACCCCGCCTGGGAGTACCGGCCACAGTCCGAGATGCGAGAGCTATTCAGCCGCTGCTACGAAGAACTATTTGGCAAGCCGCCGGTGGTTACCGCCGTGCACTGCGGGCTGGAGTGCGGCACCTTTTCCGATGCCATCGAGGGGCTTGACGTACTCTCTCTGGGCCCCGATCTCACAGACGTGCATTCTCCCGCAGAGCGGGTGTCCATCTCGTCCACAGAGCGGGTGTGGCAGCTTGTCCTGGCCGCTTTGGCAAAGATGAAATAGGGCCTGTTTTCACACCTCACAGGCCAAAACCACAAGAAACAAGAGGAAATGCGAATGAAATACATCATAGCTGTGGGTGACGGCATGGCCGATGACCCCGTTCCCATGCTGGGAGGGAAAACCCCTCTCGAAGCCAGCCGCACCCCCACCCTGGACACCCTGGCCCAGCAGGGCCTGCTAGGCCATGTACGCACCATCCCAGAAGGGATTCCCCCGGGCAGCGACACCGCTTTTCTGAGTATCCTGGGTTACGACCCCCGGCGCTATTTTTCGGGCCGTGGGCCGCTGGAAGCCGCGGGCAGCGGTGTTTCGCTGGCCGACGGCGACGTGGCCTACCGCTGCAACCTGGTGGCGCTGGAGGATGCCCCAGGCCCCCTCGCGGAAAAACGCATCCTCTCGCACAGTGGCGGTTCGGTGGATGAAGAGAGCGCCCTGGCGCTGATGGATAGCCTGCTGGCAAACCCCGAATTTGCCGCCCTGGCACAGAAGCACGGCATGGCCTTCCACAAAATGCCGGCTTTCCGGCAAATAGCCGTGCAAAAGGGCCATGATATAGAAGGGCTTACCACCATCCCCCCGCACGACCACCTGGGCGAAGTGGCGGGCGGCCTGCTGCCCAGCGGCGGCGAGGTGGCAGAAGGCCTGCGCGAGATGATGGAACTGGCCCATCGTATTTTAGACCCCCACCCCGCCAACCAAAAACGCCGCCAGCGGGGCCTGATGCCCGCGAATGGAATCTGGTTTTGGGCCCAAGGACGCACCATTGCGCTGGATAATTTCGAGCGGCAGCATGGCGTGAAAGGTTTTGTGGTGAGCGCCGTACCGCTGGTGCATGGCATAGGCGCGCTGGCGGGGCTGCACAGTGTGCCTGTGGAAGGCGCCACAGGGGAGCTGGACACAAATTTTGAGGGAAAGGCCGCCGCCGTGTTGCAAGGCCTGTTGCAGGATGACCAGGATTTTGCCCTATTGCACGTGGAAGCCCCAGACGAATGCACCCACAATGGGGACACCCCCGGCAAGGTACAGGCCATCGAGGCCTTCGACAGCCGCACCTTAAAGCCCTTGCTAGAGGGCCTGCGCGCCAGCGGGGAGGATTTCCGCCTGCTGGTGATGAGCGACCACAAAACCCTCACCGCCACCCGTGGGCACGATGGGCACCCCGTACCCTATATTCTATACGATAGCCGCGGCACCGCCCGCCCCGTCGGGGCGGCCTACACCGAGGCCGAGGGCGCCAAAGGCCCCTTCCTGCCCGAGGGGCATAAGCTGGTGAGCCAACTGATGGAGACCTAACATCGCCCCCACCGGCGGAAAAAATGCTTGCATTTTCCCCCTTTTGCGCTATACTGTTATTAGTTTCTTTTTGTGCGCCCCTTCGTTTTGGGCGCAGAAAGCAGGTTTTCTCATGGCCAAGCGCCTCACCGCTCTGTTTGTGTTTTTTAGCCGCAGCTTTTTTAGCTTCGGCTTTTTTGGCTTTACACAACAGAAGACGGTCCATGAGCCCTGCGTTTAAACGCCGGTACACCTTTGCGGGAGAGTTCATGGAAATGAACTCTCCTTTTTCTTTGCCTATTTTTCATAAAAGCCCCCAAACCCACAAAAAACGGGCCTCCCGCCCGCGATTAAACAGGAGGACTACCATGATTATCGTTCTGAAAGCCGAGACAGACCCCGCCGAGGTTGAAAACCTGGAACAGTACTTGGAAAAAAAGGGCCTTTCGCTGCACTACATCAAGGGGCAAAACACCCAGGTGATGGGCCTGGTGGGGGACACCGCCTCCCTGGATGAAGAAACCCTGCGCATGCACCAGTGCGTGGACAAGGTGCTGAAAGTGCAGGAACCCTACAAGCTGGCTGGGCGGCGTTTCCACCCGCACGATACCGTGGTGGAAGCGGGCGGCCAAAAGATAGGCGGGGGGCATTTCACCGTGATGGCCGGGCCTTGCAGCGTGGAAACCGAGGAACAAATTCTCTCGGTGGCAAACGATGTAAAGCTGGCGGGTGCACAGTTTTTGCGGGGTGGGGCCTTCAAGCCCCGCTCCTCCCCCTATGCCTTCCAAGGCCTTGGGCTGGAAGGCCTGGAACTGCTGAAGATGGCGCGGGAAAAAACCGGCCTGCCCATCGTTACCGAGATTATGGGCCAAGAACATCTGGCCACCTTTGAGAGAGACGTTGATGTCATTCAGGTGGGCGCGCGCAACATGCAGAACTTCCCCCTGCTGCGCGAGGTGGGCAAAACCGGCCGGCCCGTACTGCTAAAGCGGGGGCTATCAAACACCATAGAAGAGCTGCTAATGGCGGCGGAATATGTGCTAAGTAGCGGCAAAAGCCGGGTGATTTTGTGCGAACGGGGTATTCGCACTTTTGAAACAGCCACACGCAACACGCTGGACCTCTCCGCCGTTCCGGTGTTGCACCAAAAATCGCACCTGCCTGTGATTGTAGACCCCTCCCACGGCACCGGCCACTGGAGCCTGGTGTACCCCATGGCGCTGGCCGCCACCGCCGCCGGGGCCGACGGGCTCATTATCGAGGTACACAACCAGCCCCAGCTTGCCCTGTGCGACGGCGCTCAATCCGTCACGCCGCCTTTGTTTAGCCAACTGATGAAAAAGGTGCAACAACTGCGCACGGCGCTGGCAGACGAACCCGTATAGGAAATTGAATAAAAGGAGAGCGGATATGAACGGTAAAGAGCAATTGGAGGCTCTGCGGAGCGATATAGACAAGGTAGACAATGAACTCTGGCCCTTGCTGCAAAAGCGTATGCAAATTGTGCAGCAGGTGGCCGAGGTAAAACAGCAGAACAACCTGGCCGTGCTGGACGCAAAGCGCGAGCAGGAAATTTTGGATAAGGTGGACGCTGCCACCAGCCCCGACATGCGTGGCGAGGTCTCGCTACTGATGCGCACCCTACTGGCACTCTCCAAAAGCCGCCAGCGAAAAGCCCATTTTGGCAACGATTTGGAGCTGCTGCCCGCCCCTGCCGCCCCCCATGCCCAGGATGTGGTTTGCGCCTACCAGGGCATGCCCGGCGCGTGGAGCCAGCAAGCCCTGCGCGAGCTTTATCCCAGCGCCCAAGACCTGGCGGTGGAGCGCTTTGAGGACGTGTTCCAGGCCGTGCGCCAGGGCCAGGCCCACTACGGGGTGGTTCCCATCGAAAATTCCCAAACTGGGGCCATTGGTGAAACCTACGATCTGCTTCGGAAATACGGCTGCTACATTGTGGGGCGCACCACGCTGGACATCCGCCAGTGCCTGCTGGCCCCCAAAGGCGCGGCCCTTTCCGACATTCGGCGCGTCTACTCCCACCCGGAGGCGCTTAGCCAGTGCCGCCACTTCTTGCACAAGCACCACTGGGAGCAAAACGCCTGCCGCAACACCGCCGTGGCCGCAAAGCGCGTGGCCGAAGAAAACGACCCCCACGCGGCCGCTGTGGCCTCGGCCTACGCGGCGGAATGCTACGGCCTAACCGTGCTGGAAAAGGATATCATGGACACAACCGGCAACCGCACTTCCTTCATCGTCATTGCCGCCCAGCCGGAATATGACCAAAACAGCCAGATGGTCAGCATCACCTTCTCCACGGCCCACCGCAGCGGCGCCCTCTGCGAGATTCTCCTCCCCTTCATGGCCTTTGGCATCAACCTCGCGCGCATTGAGTCCCGCCCCGGCACCGCCGGGAACTACCGCTTCTTTGCCGACTTAGAGGGCAACCTGCTACACGAGGAAATGACCGCTGCCCTGCGCCAAGCTGCCGCCGCCGGAGAGTATTTTGAGGTGCTTGGCTGCTATCAAAATCTGTAAACCTATCTGTCCATCCTATATCTGTTCTTTTGGGGAAACTTGGCCTTTGGCCTGGTTTCCCTTTTTTGATTTGCGTACGTCATTATCTTGTTCTATTCAAAATAGGCTCCCCGGCCGCTCGCACGGCTTTCCCGGCGGCCCTTTCAGCCACGCCCCCTACACCGGTATTCTCCTCATTGTATAGTGGCCCTTCCCCATCTGTTTTCATTGTTCTCACATTCAGCCTATTTAAATCCCTCCCACTTTTTGTTATTTCGCCCTGGGACTTGTCACCCCACAAGCTGGGTTTTGCGCTTTTTCTCGTCCTGGGCCCCCGTGGCATTTTTGGCCAAACCCCCACCTTGTTTAGAATGACCAAAGATGCGCTCACCATCCCCCTTTCAACAATGGTTCAACTTATCCACAAGATCTGTCAAGAGTGCTGCCCGGCATTCAATCTAAGTCTCCTCCTACGGGCAGAATACCATCAATTTAAGCACTATAAAACTGTGAACTATATAATTTTATGCTTATTTCGCAGTTATCCCAGGTGAAACAGATTTGCTTCCATGCAAAAGCGGCAGGGCAAACCCCATGGTATTGTTGAAATTGGATTGTGATTGCCGCACCTCTTTTGACATGACAACCCCCCATCTCCCCCACGTTTCACCCTATTTCAAACAATGACAACACCTGTCTTGTGCTGGATTTGCTATACTTTTTGTATATATGACTGGTTTTGTGTTATTTTACTATATGTATATTTCTGAAAACAAATATTTAGCGAAATTATAGCACGATTTTACACTTTTATGGCCACTACCGTGTTGTTTTCCCCCTGCCCACGGCAGGCCATATGGCCTCACCAGTCTTGATACACACTGGGTTTACCACAGGCCACCATTCATGCTACACTGGTGGGTAGAGTACATTTTTTACGCATGAGAAAGGCAAGGCAATGGCCCACGATATTCATCTCTCTCTCCGGGCGCTCTGTGAGTTTCTGCTTAAAAGTGGCAGCATCGATAGCCGCTTTTCGGGGCTGGACCGCGCCGCAGAGGGCAGCCGCATCCACCGCCGCCTGCAAAAACAGGCCGGGCCCGGCTACAAGGCCGAAGTTCCCCTTCAAATCGATATGGAATCCGGCGGCTTTTGCTACCATCTGTCTGGCCGGGCTGATGGCATCCTAGATACCCCCAGCGGCTTTGTGGTGGATGAAATCAAGACCCTGGGGGGCAGCATTGAGCATCTGGCTGAAAACGACTACCCTGCCCACTGGGCCCAGGGCTACTGCTACGCCCACATCCTGTGCCAGAAACGGGCCCTGGGCCAGTGCGGCGTACAATTGCGCTACGTAAGCGCGGAAACAGACGAACTGAAACTGTTTTCCCGCCTTCTTACCGCACAGGAACTAGAGGCTTTTGTGCTGGATTTGCTGCGGCAATACAGCCGCTGGGCCCAAATGAGCCAGGACTTTGAAGAAAAACGGAATACCAGCCTGCGTGGCTTGCCCTTTCCTTTTCCAAGCTACCGCACCGGGCAACGGCAAATGGCCGTGGCCGCCTACAACACCTTCAAGAATGGCGGGCGGCTATTTTCCTGCGCCCCCACCGGAATTGGCAAAACCATCTCGGCGCTTTTTCCCGCCCTGAAGGCCTTGGGGGAAGGCCACGGCAGCCGCATTTTTTATCTCACGGCCCGCACCATCACCCGCCAGGCGGCCGAGGAAGCCCTCACCCGCCTGCGGGCTGCCCACCCTTTGTCTCTGCGCAGCCTCACTCTCACCGCCAAAGACAAAATCTGTTTTTTGGAAAATCGCAGTTGCCTGCCTGACGCCTGCCCCCATGCCAAGGGCTATTATGACCGTGTGAACGACGCCGTCTATGCCATTTTGCAAGAGAATATCCCCTTAGACCGCAGCAATATTGAGAAAGCTGCTCAGGATTACCAGCTTTGCCCCTATGAGCTCTCCCTCGACCTTTCCCTGTGGTGCGATTGCATCATTGGCGACTACAACTACCTGTTCGACCCCGTAGTGCATCTGCAACGCTTTTTTGAGGCCCCTGCGGGAGAACACCTTTTCCTGGTGGACGAGGCCCACAATCTGGTGGACCGCAGCCGGGAAATGTATTCGGCGCGCCTGCAAAAAGGCCCCTTCTTTGAATATAAAAAGCAGCTACCCAAACAATTTACCCGGCTGCACAAGGCCCTGCACGAACTGAACCTGGGCTTTGTTGCCCTACGCAAACGCGGGGAGGAGGAAGGCCGGGTGTACCGCCAAGCGGAATTGCCCGCCGAAATACAAAAACCCTTGGAAAAATTCCTGGCAGCCGCCGAACTGTTTTTGGAGGAACACCGCGGCCACCCTGCCGAAGAAAGCCTGCTAGAGCTCTATTTTGCTGCACTCTTCTACCAAAAAATTGCCGAAAAATTCGACACCCACTACACGACGCTGGTCTACCTGGGCGCAGCAGAGGTCACCGTCAAGCTGTTTTGCTTAGACCCCTCTGCCTACCTGGATGAAAGCCTCTCCCTGGGCCGGGCCGCACTGTTTTTTTCAGCCACCTTACTGCCCCTGCCCTACTACCGCGAGACCCTGGGCGGCGGCGAGGAGGCCAAGCTGCAACTGCTGGAAAGCCCCTTCCCGCAGGAAAACCTGGGTCTCTTCATCGCCTCTTCCATTAGCACCAAATACGCCCAACGCGAGGCCACCCTGCCCGCCGTGGCCGATATGCTGGCCGGGATGGCCGGGGCCAAAATGGGCAATTATATCGCCTACTTTCCCAGCTACCACTACCTGCGCATGGCCGAAGAATGCCTGCGCACCCGCCACCCGGGCCTTCCCCTGCTGGTGCAGCAGGGCGGCATGGACGAAGCCGCCCGCGAAGATTTTCTGGCCCAGTTCAAAGCCGCACCGGGCGAGACCCTGCTGGGCCTGTGTGTGCTGGGCGGCATTTTTGCGGAAGGGGTGGATTTGCCCGGCGAACGTTTAATCGGCACAGCCGTAGTGGGGGTGGGCCTGCCACAAATAGGCCCCGAGCCGGACGCCATACGCGATTACCACAGCGAAAACGGGGGCCATGGCTTTGAATACGCCTACCAGTTCCCCGGCATGAACAAGGTTCTGCAAGCCACCGGGCGCGTAATTCGCACCGCCCAGGACCGTGGCGTGGCCCTCCTAATCGATAGCCGCTTCACCACACCGCGCTATCTCTCGCTGTTCCCACCCCACTGGGGCCACTGGAAAAGCGTCACCGCCGAAACTCTGCAAGATTCGCTTCATTCCTTCTGGCACGCGGAGTCTTAATTTTGATTTTATTTGAGTATTTTTTCCATTATTTTGAATATTATTATGCTATTTCTGTTTCATCTTTAGCAAGAAAGGCAAGATGCGCATATGCATGACCTGCACCATAGCCTGCTCGATGACCTCCCCGCTTCTTCGCTGCAAGAGCGTTTTTTTGCTGCCCTCTGCAAGCCCATGGCCCTGCAAACTGCCATTCTGCAAGATTTACTACATGATGCCGCCGATACTGAAATAGGGCGACAGTATGAATTTTCCTCTCTTCACCGCTATGAGGACTACGCCCGGCGTGTGCCGCTGTGTTCTTGGGCGGATTATGCGCCCGCCGCCCGGCGGCTGGAAGAGGGCGCGCAGGGCATTCTTTTTCCCGGAGGGGCGGTGCAATTTTTACAGACCTCCGGCTCCTCGGGGCAGAACAAGCTGGTGCCCCAAAGCGCCGCGGGCATGGCGGTAGCGCGCGCCATCACACGGCTACGCAGCCATCTGCGCCAGGCGGCTATCTCCGCTGTGCCGGGCCAGGCCTCTACCACAAGCCTGCCGGCGGGCAAGGTGCTGCTGCTTTCCGGGCAAAGCCAGTTGCCCGCCACCCTAGGCGGCATTCCTGTGGGCTACGCCTCGGGGGTCACGGGCCGGGGGGCCCCTGGCAGGCTGAAAGAAATGCATGTCTGCCCCGCCTGGGTGCGAGAACTGCCAGACCCCGCCCACCGTGATTTTATGCTGCTACGCTATGCCTTGGCCCAGCCAAACCTGGTGGCGGCTATGGGGAATAACCCTCGCCGTTTCACCGCCTTGCTGGAAAAGGCCCCCCTTTTGGCCCCGGCACTCCTGCGGTGCATCCGCGGTGGCAACTTCGGGAATTTACCCGGCCTGCCGGACACTGCCCCGCCCCCGCCAGACCCGTCCCGCGCCGAGGAATTGGACACGCTGCTGCAGCAGGGCCAGTTTTTGCCAAAACACTACTGGCCGCAGTTCAACATGGCCTGCTTTTGGCTAGGCGGCCCCATGGCCCCCGCCGTCCGGCAGTTGCGCGGCCTTTTACCGGAGCACACCCTATACTTCGACGCAGGCTATGGGGCCAGCGAGCTAAAGCTAAACGTACCGCTTGGCCCCGGCAGCCCCTATGCCCCCCCTGCCCTGTTCGCGGGTTTTTTTGAGTTTTTGCCCACACATGGCGGCCCAGCTTTGCTTTGCCACCAGCTAGATGAGGGCGGCGTTTATGAACTCGTCCTCAGCAGTTTTTCGGGCCTGTATCGCTACCGCCCTGGGGATTTGATTCGGGTGGAGGGTTTTTCCCAAAGCACCCCCAACATCGCTTTTTACGCCCGCGTTGATGAAACCGCAAATCTGGCCGGGGAAAAAACTGCCGCCCCGCTTTTGCTGGCCGCCGCCCAGGCCGCCAGCGTGGCCCTACAGGCCCCTTTGCATTCTTTTGCGCTCTGGCCAGACCCCGAGGATGGATGCTACCGCTGCTTTTATGATGCCACGGCAGACCCCGGCACCTGGGCCCGGGCTTTTGATGAGGCTTTGCAAACCCTGGCGGCGGGCTATGCCCGCCGCCGCCGCGATGGCAGCCTTCGCCCGCCCACGGCCACACGCCTGCCCAGCGGCTGGGCTGCAGAAAGCGCCGCCTTAGCGGCTGGTGGGCAAGGCAAAACTCCCCTGCTGTTGCGCCAACCGCCCGTTCTGCCCTAGCGTGCTTTGGCGCATCATGCATGCGGCCACCCCTATTCTAAAATGCCCTATCATTTCGCATTGGCACCCGGCTGAAAAATAGCAGGGACAAAAAGCGGCAGGGCCCACACAAGGGCCCTGCCGCTCTTTTTGCTTAGAATAATTGAAATTTCACAATATTACAACATTTTTATGCCGTACACCTTATTCTGGCTGCAACAATTCCGCTTGCCCCAGCAGGGAAACACCCGATTCTTTCAGCTTTTCCAATGCCTTATCCTGCTCCTCCACACGGAAGATGATCACGGCTTTGCTGCCCACACGGCGCACCAGGGAATAGAGATAGAGAATGGTGATATCGTTTTCGCGCAGGGTTTCCAGGGCATTGGCCAGCCCATTCGGCTCATCCGGCACCGCCACGGCCAGCACGTCGTTCAGCTTGGCCGTGTATCCGGAAGCTTGCAACACCTTCACCGTTTTTTCGGGGTCGTCCACAATGGCACGTACCATGGTAAAATCCACATTATCCGCCAGCGAAAGAGCAAGCAGGTCAATCCCGCTGTCTCCCAGCAACTTGGTCAGGTCCACCAGCCGCCCTTTTTTGAACTCAATCAACACCGTTACCTGTTTTGCAAACATCCCTGCGTCACCTCCGTATTTCCTGTTTTTCGCTTTATTTTGGCATTGCTCCCTGCAACAATATGTGCATACCGCATTATACATCGTGTAAGGCCTGGCAGAGACACAAGCACAGCTGCTTTTTTAAACCCTGGCCCTAGTTGTCAATCAGCTTGCGCTTATCAATGGTACGCTTGCTTTTTCCCTCGCTGCGCTCAATGGAGCCCGGCTCCATCAGCCGCAATTTTACGCCCAGGCCCAGCACCTGCTCTATGGCCTTGCGCACGCGCGCGGAAAGTTCTTCAATCTGACGTACCTCGTCGCTCACCAGTTCGGGCGAAAGCTCCACCTGCACCTCCAGCACATCCAGGTTGTTCACCCGGTCTACCACCAGCAGATAGTGCGGCGCAATGCCCGGCACATCCAAAATAGCGCTCTCCACCTGGGAGGGGAACACGTTCACCCCGCGGATGATGAGCATGTCATCCGTGCGCCCACGCAGCCGCTGGATACGGCGGTGGGTGCGCCCACAGGCGCAGGGCTCTGGGATGATGGAGGTCAAATCATGCGTGCGGTAGCGTATGGTGGGCATCCCCTCCTTGGTGATGGTGGTGATGCACAGCTCGCCCATTTCGCCGTCCGGCAGGGGCTGGTCCGTGTCGGGGTCCAGTATTTCGATGATGAAATGATCCTCCCAGATGTGCAGGCCGTGGTGGCCCTCCATGCATTCCATGCCCACACCGGGGCCGATGGTCTCGGTCAGGCCGTAAATATCTAGCGCTTTGATGTTCAAATATTCCTCAATTTGGCTGCGCATGGCCTCCGTCCAGGGCTCTGCCCCGAAAATACCCGTGCGCAGCTTTAGGCGGGAGAGATCGAAATTTTGGTCACGCAGGGTCTCCCCCAGCATCAGCGCATAAGAAGGGGTACAAGCTATGGCCGTTGTGCCAAGATCTTCCATAAGCATAAGCTGCCGCTGTGTGTTTCCTGCCGATATGGGCACCACCTTGCTGCCCACACGCTCCACACCATAATGCAGCCCCAGCCCGCCTGTGAACAGGCCATAACCATAGGCCACCTGCACGGTGTCGGTTTTATCCACATGGGCACAGTGCAAACAGCGGGCCACCACCTCGCTCCACACGCGCAGGTCGCGTGCGGTGTAGCCCGCCACAATGGGCTTGCCTGTGGTGCCAGAAGAAGCGTGTATGCGCACAATTTCTTCTTGGGGGGCAGCGAACAGACCATAGGGGTAGTTGTCCCGCAGGTCGGTTTTTTGGGTGAAGGGCAGGCGGCGCAGGTCGTCCAGGCTTACAATGTCCTCCGGCGACAGGCTCTCCCTCTGCATGCGCTCGCGGTACACAGGCACGTTGGCGTATACACGGCGGATGGTATCTTGCAGGCGCGCCAGTTGCAGGGCTTCCAGCTCCTCGCGCGGCATGGTTTCCACAGGTTTATTCCAGTACATCATCCATTCTCCTCCACATGAAGCCGTCCGCCTTTCAAAAGGCGGAAACACCGGCTAGCGTTGCGCGTATCCCGATTCAAAAGCGGCCAAATTGGCCTTTCTAAATCGTTCATGCACATTCGCTTCTAAGGCGGAGAGCCAGACTTTTTTATCAATGGGCAAAAGGGATGCCAGCACCCCCAGCAGCACCACATTCACGGCCTTTTCGGTGCCCGCGGCGGCGGCCAGCGGTAGCGCATCCACCGCCACCACCTTCCCGGCCCGGGTTTCTAGCTGCGCCAAAATCCCCTCCGGGTACTGTGCCGCCCCGGTAATCACCGGCATGGGCGGGGTTTGTTGGGTGTTCACAATCACCGTACCACCGTCTTTTAAACTGGGCAGGGCACGCAGCGCTTCCAGTTCCTCAAAGGCTAGAACGTAATCGGCGCCCTTCTGCTCAATGAAGGGGGCGTGCACCACCTTGCCCATGCGCACATAGGTGGTTACCGAGCCGCCACGCTGGCTCATGCCGTGCACTTCGCTCACCTTCACATCCAGGCCCAGGCCTTGGGCCAGGCTACCCAGAATGCGGCTGGCCAGCAGGGTACCCTGCCCGCCAACGCCAATGATGATAATGTTGATGTCCTCCAAGGCTAGTCCCCCTCCTTCCGGATGGCATCTTTGGGGCATACCCCCGGGCATAAACCGCAGCCCACACATAATTCCGGCAATATTCTGGCAGCGTCTTGGTCTAAACAGATGGCCGGGCAACCCAGCTTCATACACATTCCACAGCGGATGCAGGCCTCCTTATCCACCGTGTAAGTTGGCAGGGTTTTCTTTTCCAGCAACACACAGGGCCGCCGCGCAATAATCACCGATACCCCGTCCCGGGCGGTCTCCTCCTTCACGGCCTGCTCAAAGGCGGGCAGGTCGAAGGGGTCTACCACGCGCACGCTGGGCACCCCAATGCCGCGGCAAAGGGCTTCCAAATTCACCTGGCCCGCCGCCTCCCCACGGATATTCTTGCCCGTGGTGGGGTTTTGCTGGTGGCCGGTCATCCCGGTGATGGAGTTGTCCAAAATTAGCACCGTACCGTTGGAGCCATTGTACACCATATCAATCAGCCCGGTAATGCCCGAGTGAATGAAGGTGGAATCTCCCAGCAGGGCCACGGTTTTCTTGGTAAATTCACGCCCACGGGCCTTTTCCAGCCCCAGGGCCATGCCCACTGCCGCACCCATGCAAATTTCGCTATCCATAGCGGAAAGCGGGGGCAGCGCCCCCAGGGTGTAGCAGCCAATATCCCCCGAGACCACCATTTTCAGCTTGCCCAGCACATAGAACACGGCCCGGTGGGGGCAACCGGGGCACAGCACCGGCGGGCGGGAGGGGATGCCCTGGGTTTCCATGGGGCCGGGGGCCTCTTCCCCGCCAAACAGCTGGCCTATCTTGCGCGCAAACAGCTCCCCTTGCAGGCCGGTGCGGTTCTTTCCCGCGGCCACAGGCAGGCCCCAGGCCTTGATGGCATCCTCGAAGAAGGGTTCCAGCTCTTCAATGACATACAGTTCTTCCACTTCACCGGCAAACTGCCGCACCAGGGCTTCGTCCAGTGGGTACACGATGCCCAATTTCAGCACCGATGCCTCTGGCAGGGCTTCCCGCACGTAGTTGTACACAGAACCGGCGCACACCACCCCCATCTTTTGGGGGCCGTGGTGCTCTATGGTGTTCACACCCCAGCGGGCCAGTTCCCCGGCCAGACGTTTTTCGCGCTGCTCCACCACCAGGTGGCGGGGCCGGGCAAAAGCGGGCATCATCACATATTTCGCCGGGTCCTTCACATAGTCTTTCAGCGGGATATCCAGCACTTCGCCGGGCTGCACCAGGCTGCGCGCGTGGGCCACCCGGGTGGTAAGCCGCACAATCACCGGGGTATCGTATTCCTCGCTGATGGCAAAAGCCAGCTTGGTGAAGGCCAGACACTCGGCGCTTGTGGAGGGCTCCAGCATGGGCACATGCGCGCTTCTGGCATAAAAGCGGGAGTCTTGCTCGTTTTGAGAGGAATGCATGCCGGGGTCATCCGCCACCACCAGCACCAGCCCCCCACCCACGCCGGAATAGGCGGCGGTGAACAAGGGGTCGGCCGCCACGTTTAGGCCCACATGCTTCATGCAGCACAGCGCCAGCGCGCCGCCCATGGAGGCCCCCAGCGCCACTTCCAAGGCCACCTTCTCATTCGGGGCCCATTCGCAGTATACATCGGTGGCGGTAGCCAAAGCCTCGGTTATCTCGGTAGAGGGGGTGCCGGGATAGGCCGCAGCCACCCGTACCCCGGCCTCGTAGGCCCCACGGGCCACCGCCTCATTTCCCAATAGCAGTTCCATTGTTGTTTCGTATCCTTCCCTTGGGCAATTCCTGGGCACACCCGCAGGTGGCCCCGGCCGGCAACCCGGCCAATACCTCTTTATCATAGCATACCTGGCGGCAGTTTCCTAGTTCCAAATCCCCTTGCCCTGCCACAAAACCAAAATTTGCCGCAAACAACTGTTTGCGGCAGTGGCTACGCCTTTTTTTCCAAAGGCGCCTTTGGTTTTGCGCTATACCGGGCTGGCCAATTGCTGTTCCACAGCCTGCACCGTCTCTGCCAAAAGTGGGGCGCCCTTTTCTTGCGCTTCGGCGTAGGCATCCTCCAAAACAGGCCGCGCCTGGGCCGGGGATATACTGTCTGCCGCCAAATAATATCCAAAGGCCTTATCCCAGCTGGCAAGGCCGGTGCGCCCGCTCTCCCAAGCTTTTGCCATGTACAGGTAGGCCTTTAAGTAGTTCTGTTCCAGCGGATAAGCCATCTCCTGCTCTCCTGCTTCAGGCTCGCCGCCTTCAAACAGGGTGCAGGCAATTTGGTAATGGCAGTCACAGCGTATATTTTTGTCCAGCATATCGGCATTTTCCAGCGCACGCTTCCAAAACGGAACCCCTTTGGCCGCCTTGGCCGCATCCCCTGTGTTTACAAAGGTCATCCCGATTAGATATTGGCATACGGGAATCATCCGCTGGCATTCGGTGCTTCCGCCCGCTGCGCCACGGCGGAACCAGGAAAGGGCCATGGTGGGGTTTTTCTCAAAACCCGGCTCTCCTTTTAGGTAGCTGGTACCCATGCTGTATTGGGCCTGGGCATCGCCACCCGTGGCCGCTGTTTGCAGTTCGGCCCGGGCCTTCCAGTGCCCCAGGCTGGTGGGGGCCTCTTCCTCTACCACACCGCCTGCCTGGAAACCGGCAAAGCGCTCGGCCAAGGCCTTTTGCGCCGCCATGTCTCCCCGCACCGCCGCCTTTTTGTAATACTGCCAGGCCAGTTCTTTGTCTTGCACAAAGCAGCTTCCCGTTTCCAGTATCTCTGCCACCTGGCGGTAGGCATCGGCCATATCCACCGTCTCATCCGTAAAAAACGGGTGGGCGTTCAGCACCTGGCCGCTGTCGCTCTCGGCCTTGTAGTGCACCGCCAGCCAGGCCCGCGCCTCGCGGTGGCCCTGCCGCGCCGCCCAGGAGAGATAGTACAGGCTGCGGATGGGGTTTTTCTCCACCCCCGCGCCGCCCAAATCATACAGTACACCCACTAAAAATAGCGCCTGGGGGTGCAGCAGGCGGGCGGCCTCCAAATACTGCTCCACGGCGGCGGCTTCGGCGGCTTTCATGCCCCAGCCCCAGCGCAGGCAGTTTGCGTACTCATACACGGCATCCCGGCTACCGGCCTGGGCCCCCAGCGCCAGCTGAACCGCCGCGCCCTGCTCGTCCCGGTGGCTGCCATTCAAAAGGCAGCGCCCGGCGTAGTAATAGGCCAGCGGCATTTTTTCACTCAGGGCCATCAGCTTTTCCATGCCCTCGGCTTCCATGCCCGCTTCAAAGCCCTTGCAGGCCGTCCATAGTTCCTGGCAAAGGGCCTGCATGCCCTCGGGGGGGCGATGGAACGCCGGGTCTTTTTTGTGGTAGTTGGCCAGGCCCATCCAGGCTTCCAGCGCCTCTTCGGCGTCGGCCAATCCGGCCTCCTGCATCTGTTTCAGCAGCAGAAAATGGAAATACCACATGTGCGCGGGGTCTTGGTCGGCATAGGTTTTAAAATATACCTCCCGCCTGGCACACCACAACACGGGTTCCATATTTTTCTTGGTGATGGTAAAATGCAGCTTGAGCTCTTTGGCCAGCATATCGCTATCCAAAAAAGCGTCCTGCCCATATTTTTCCTGTATTTCCCGCAGTTTTTTCTGTAAAGGGTTCATGTTTTTCCCCGTCCGTCCCATTCATAATCTGCCCCATTGGCAGGCCTTGTTGTTGCCCAATGAACACAAAGAAACGCCCCTTGGCTGCCTTTTGTAAAAAGACCATTCCGGGGCGTTTCTGCTGTTTAGTTTCGTGCGCCCACGTTACACTTCCAGTTCACTGCGCACATCCGGCGCATAGCGGGCAGTCGCTTTTTCCTCGTAATGATGCGCTTGCTCCAGCATCATGTCCTTCACCTTCATCAGGCGAATCTGGTTCGAACGTTCGTTCTCGTCCAGCTTCATGGTGATGAACTTGATGGTCTCCTGCAAATCGGGTATCATCACATATTCCAGCGCGTTCACCCGGCGGCGGGTTTTTTCAATCTCGGCCGCCAT
>CAYYLW010000040.1:0-19328 GCA_964472465.1 uncultured Oscillospiraceae bacterium
ATGGCCATTTCCGCCAAACTCTTTTTGCCAATGGCCTTGCCCGCGGCGGCAAACTGCGCCACCTGGCCAATTTGGCTGGCCTTACTGGCCTGGCCGCCGGTGTTGGAATACACCTCGGTATCGAACACAAATACGTTCACGTCTTCGCCGGAAGCCAGCACGTGGTCCAGCCCGCCGTAACCGATGTCATAGGCCCAGCCGTCGCCACCAAAAATCCACACGCTCTTCTTGCCCAGATAATCCTTTTCATCCAGAATTTCTTTGGCGAGGCGGCAGGCGTTACAATCGCACAGGGTTTTGCCCGCGGCTTTCAGTTCTTTCATGTGGGCCAGCAGTTCGTCGCGTTTCGCGCCAAACAACTTGCCGGCTTCCTCGGTGGGCAGGAATTCCAGGGCCTCGTCCACACGCAGAATGCCACAATCCAGCGCTTCTATATAAGCCTTGGTGGCCTCTTCGTTGGCCTTGCCGTCTTGCAGGGTATCCAGCCATTTTTGGGCGGCCTCTTTCAGCGCGGGCAGGGCCCATTCCACGGCCAGCAGTTCGTTTGTTTTGCGTACCAGGCGGGCGCGGATGGCCTTTTGCCCCAGGTACATACCGTAGCCGTTCTCGGCATTGTCCTCAAACAGGCTGTTGGCCCAGGCGGGGCCGCGGCCGCTTTCGCGGTGCTTGGTGTAGGGGCTGGTGGCCGCCGGGCCACCCCAGATGGAGGAACAGCCGGTGGCGTTTGAAATATACATACGCTCGCCAAACAACTGGGTTACCAGGCGGGCGTAGGCGGTTTCGGCGCAGCCCGCGCAGCTACCGCTGAACTCGAGCAGCGGCTGGTTGAACTGGCTGCCTTTCACGCTGGTCTCACTCATCATACCGTCTTTTTTGCCCACATTCGCCACGCAATAATCGAACACTTCCTGCTCGGCCAGTTGGCTCTCTTGCGGTTTCATCACTAGGGCTTTGCCGGGGGCGGGGCAAACAGCCTCACACACACCACAGCCCATGCAGTCCATCGGGCTCACAGCCTGCAAGAATTTCAGGCTCTCCACACCCTTGCCCTTCATGGCCGCGCAGCGGGTTTGTTTCGGGGCATTTTTCAGGTCGTTCTCGTCCAGCGCAAAGGGCCGGATGGTGGCGTGGGGGCAGACATAGGCACACTGGTTGCACTGGATACATTTATCCGGCTGCCACTCGGGCACATCCACGGCCACACCGCGTTTTTCGTGGGCGGAAGCGCCCTGCTCGAAGCTGCCGTCGGCATGGGGCACAAAAGCTGAAACGGGGATATTGTCGCCATCCAGCAGGTTGATGGGTTCCATAATTTCCTTGACCATCTTCACCAGGTTCGCTTCGCCCTTCGCTTCGGGCAGGGCCACCGCGCCGCTGGCGGTTTTCCAGGAGGCGGGTATCTCCACCTTCACAATGGCGTCCACGCCCGCGTCGATGGCTTTGTAGTTGGCTTCCACCACTGCGTCGCCCTTGGCTGCATAGCTCTTGTGGGCGGCGTCTTTCATAAACTTCACAGCGTCCTCTATCGGAATCACGTTCGCCAGTTTAAAGAAGGCGCTCTGCAAAATGGTATTGGTACGCTTGCCCATGCCAATTTCGCGGGCTTTGTCGATGGCGTTTACGAGGTAGACTTCGATATTGTTCTCTGCGATATAGCGTTTGTCGTCGCCAGAGAGATGCTTATCCAGCTCTTCGGCCGTCCACTGGGTGTTCACCAGGTATTTGCCGCCGGGCTTGATGTCGCGCACCATTTGGAAACCCTTCACGATATAGCTGGGGTTGTGGCAGGCCACAAAATCGGCCTTACTCACAAAGTAGGGGGCCTTGATGGGTTTATCGCCAAAGCGCAGGTGGCTGATGGTGACGCCGCCGGTTTTCTTACTGTCGTACTGGAAGTAGGCCTGCACATATTTATCGGTGTGGTCGCCGATGATTTTAATGCTGTTTTTGTTCGCGCCCACGGTGCCATCGCCGCCCAGGCCGAAGAACTTGCAGGAAACAGTGCCTTCGGGGGTGGTGTCGGGGGCGTTCTTATTCTCGGGCAAGCTGAGGTGGGTCACATCGTCCACAATGCCCAGGGTGAAGCCGTTTTTCGGCTCAGCGGCTGCCAGGTTCTCATACACCGCGAAGATGGAGGCCGGGGGCACGTCTTTGGAAGAGAGGCCGTAACGCCCGCCCACAATCTGGGCGCTGGTCTTGCCATTCAGGGCGGTTAGCACATCCATGTACAGGGGCTCGCCCAGCGCGCCGGGCTCTTTAGTACGGTCCAGCACGGCAATTTTCTTGGCGCTGGCGGGGATGCACTTGGCCAGGTGCTCGGCGCTGAAAGGACGGTAGAGCCGCACTTTCACAAGGCCCACCTTCTCGCCCTTCGCCAGCAGGTAGTCAATCACTTCCTCGGTCACATCACACACGGAGCCCATGGCGATAATCACGCGCTCGGCATCCGGTGCGCCGTAGTAGTTGAACAGGCCGTAGTCTGTGCCCAGCTTCTTGTTCACCTCGGCCATGTAGCCTTCCACAATGCCCGGCACGGCCTGGTAGTACTTGTTGGCGGCCTCGCGGTTTTGGAAGAAAATATCTGGGTTTTGGTGGCTGCCACGCATGGTGGGATGCTGGGGATTCAGCGCACGGGCGCGGAAAGCGGCCAGCGCCTCCTCATCCATCATGCCTTTCAAATCGTCAAAATCCCACACCTCAATTTTTTGTACTTCGTGGCTGGTGCGGAAGCCGTCGAAGAAGTTCAGGAAAGGTACCCGGCTTTTCAGCGCCGACAGGTGGGCCACCGGGGTGAGGTCCATAATCTCCTGGGGGTTTGATTCGGCCAGCATGGCATAGCCGGTTTGGCGGCAGGCGTAGATATCGCTGTGATCGCCAAAAATGGAAAGGGCATGGGCCGCCAGGGTACGGGCCGAGCAGTTGATGACGCTGGGCAAAAGCTCGCCCGCCATTTTGTACATGTTGGGAATCATCAGCAAGAGGCCCTGGCTGGCGGTGTAGGTGGTGGTCAGCGCGCCTGCATTCAAAGAGCCGTGCACCGCACCCGCGGCGCCGCCCTCGCTCTGCAGCTCAATCACCGAAACCTGGTCGCCAAACATGTTTTTCATCCCACCGGCACTCCAGGTGTCGGTAATCTCCGCCATGGGGGAGGAGGGAGTGATGGGGTAGATAGCGGCCACCTCGGTAAACGCGTAACTGGCGTGGGCCGCGGCGGTGTTGCCGTCCATCGATTTTTTGGCTCTTGGCATGCTTTTTCCTCCAAACTCTAAAATTATCCATCCTGCGGCACGGATAAAAAAAGCCGCAGACCAATAGACGTACATTGACATACACGTAACAAACGGACACATGGCTTTACCGCGTTCCCGTCTAGCGGGCACGCGCTGGAAACAGCACGGCGGTTTGGGGCGAGCCCCCTGCCACGCTGGCTGTTACTTTATTGTAACACTCTATTCCCCCAGAGGCAAGGCGCAGCGGGTATTCTTCGCTTATTATACAAGTTTCGGCCCGTTTCTTTTTATTTTTTATTTTTTGTGCGCGAAAGGATGGGCTGCCGAAATTCCCTGGCAGGCTCTTGGCTCTTACAATTTCCCGCCGTCTTTTTAGGGCCGAGGGCCTTTAAGGCCCCCTGTGCCAGTGCCTCCACCCAGAATAAAAAATGGAAAAATTTCTGGCAGCGTGCGTTACAGGACGGGACCCTTTCCCACAACAAAATCTCCCTCATAATAGCGCTTGCGGATTTGGGCGGCCTCGTTCATCCAAACATCAATGCCCTTCGCTTTCATCCTGCAAAGATTGTACACCTTCATGTTGTGTGGAAAATCGGCCCCTTTGGCAGAGGGAGCCAGCAAATCACAGGGAAATTCTTCGCATTCGAAACAGTACGTGACGCCCCTCTTCTGTACACAGGCCCAGGTGGCGCAATCCCCTTGCGCCCAGTAACACTTTCCCCGCTCGCCTCTGCAACCCTTACAACCCACATCTTCTTGGGGAATGGCCAGCCGTTCCGATTCTTTTTCTATAAATTCGTCGGTGAGGTTCTCTAAAAACCAGCTACATTGGAAGCAGTCTAGGCCACAAGGCGCCACTTTATATTCTGTATCCACCTTTTATCCTCATTTCTACCGGCATTTTGGTTTTTCCCGCTTTTTTCGCTTCTAAATCAGAGTGTTTGGAGAATATACGGTTTTATTATATCACATCTATGTGTAAAAATATGTGCGAAAAACAAAATACCACGCCACAGGTTCCCCCTTTTTCTCAGGTGATTTGACAGCTTGGGCCGCTTGCTGCATACTAAAAACAGCTTTTGGCGCCTGGCCTTATGGCCCGCACGAACGTGATTCACCCGGCAAAAAATACTGGCTAAAAATAGGCCAAAAATTATGTGCAATAAAACATGGATAAAATGGCTAAAAAATAAGGAGAAATTTTTACAATGCATATCTTCCACGAGGAAAAACTGGGCAGTGAGACTATTTTTGAGGGCAAGGTATTCACCGTTACGCTGGATACTGTTCGGCTGGAAAACGGCAAAACCGCCCGCCGCGAGGTGGTGCACCACCAGGGTGGCTGCGGAATACTGGCCCTGAATAGCAAGCGAGAAGTAGCCATGGTACGCCAGTTCCGCTATGCGGCTGGGCGTGAAATGCTGGAGATTCCGGCGGGCAAGGTGGAGATAGGGGAGCCGCCGGAGGAAACCGCCCGGCGGGAGCTGCGGGAAGAGGCAGGCCAACTGGCCGAACGGCTGGTACCCTTTGGGCGCATCCTTCCCACCTGTGCCTATTGCACCGAAATTATCCACCTATTTTTAGCCACGGGGCTTTCGCCCTGCCCCCAGCAACTGGACGAGGACGAATTTTTGGCCGTTTTTTGGATGCCCCTGGAAGAGGTGGCCCAGCGCATTTTGGCCGGGGAAATAGACGATGCCAAAACCGTATCTGCCATTTTGCGCGCCCAGGCGCTTTTGGCCAGTGGGGCCTTAACGCTTTAGCCCAGCGCCTTGGGTGCGGGGCCAACACCATGGCGAATGCAACAAACCACCGCAAACGGAACACCCTAGTTTGCGGTAGTTTGTTTTTGTGCCAGGTATGGTGTTCTGGTTCTTGCTACCGCCCCAAAAGCCTGGTTTAGGAAGGGTTTTTCTGGGCCAGCAATTCGTTTAGGCGCTTGCGCAGAGCCTTGGCTTCATCAAACAGCTTTTTTTCGGCCAATTGTCCGCTTTCCTGCTCATATACCTCACCCAACATGTCGATTAAACGCTCAAAATCCTGGGCACGGGCCCGCTCAAACAGGGCCTCTTCGGTGCGATCCATCACAATTTCTATCACATATTCTATGCTGCCGTCCGCCTCCACCAGCGGCACGCCATACAGGTCAAATATCTTCCGGCCTTTGCCCGTAAATTGTTCTTGGCGCATGTATTCGGTTTTGCCGCTGTGCAAAGCCCGCTCTATGGAGCAATTCTCGCAGGGTTTGGAACCGATACCCCCCGCCTCATAGCACACGTTCCCCAGCACCTGGGCTTCCTCTAGGCCCATATAATCCAGGAAATAATCGCTGGCAAACAGCACCTTGCGGTTTTTGTCCATCAGGATATAACCATAGGGTGTGTTGCGGAAAATTTCTTGCAGGAGCTGGTCTTGGTTGATTTTCTTTCGCAGGGGCTGGGGCGCTTTGTCCTGGGGGCCTGTTTTTTGCACCAACACACGCTCCACCGGTTTTTGTTGTGTTTGTTCCTCGGTGCCGTACAAGGCGTCGCTCAAGGCTTCAAAATCCATCTGGGCGAAAACATCCGCCACCGCTTTGTCTAGCTGGGTGCCCGCTGCCCGCTGTATCTCCTCTAATGCATATTCGTGTGGCATGGCCGCGCGGTAAGAGCGTGTGGTGGTGATGGCGTCGTAGGTATCGGCCACGGCCACAATTTTTGCCCCCAGTGGAATCTCCTCGCCCGATAAACCGTCTGGGTAGCCCGTTCCATCCACCCGTTCATGGTGGTGCAATGCAATTTCCTTAATCACTTCAAAACTGGATAAACCCTCCAACATCCGGCTGGATTCCACCGGGTGTTTTTGCATCACCGAAAATTCTTCCGCCGTCAGCTTGCCGGGCTTGTTGATGATGATATCGGGGGTATGCACCTTGCCAATATCGTGCAGGCTGGCTGCCACGGTAATTTCAAACACCTTGTCCGGCGGCAGGTTCATGGCCCGCGCAAGGTTTAGGGAAAGGCGGCGCACATTATCGGAATGCTGGGCGGTGTAGCTATCTTTTGCTTCCAGCAGGGTGGTTAAAATAGCTAAAATCTCATCATAATCCCGGTTTCGGGTTTCACGCGCCAACATCTCTTGGGTGCGGTTAATCATAATTTCCAGCACATATTCCACCTCGCCGCCGTCATCCATTTGCAGGGGGATGGCATAATCGTCTATAAACCGCACCGAGCCATCCGGTAGAATATCCTTGCGGGAGACAAATGCTTTCTTTCCCGTGGCCAGGGCTTCTGCCACCGCACAGTTGGGGCAGCGTACCCCACCATTGGAAATATTGTAGCAGCGGTCTCCCAGGGTGGTTTCCATGTCCAGGTTTCGCAGTATGGCAAAGCTTTTATTGATATAATGGATGCGGTAGTCCTTATCCAAAATGATATAGGCCACCGGTGTGTTGTCTATAAAAATCTTCGCCAGTTCAGTCTTTGATAGGATTTCCAATTGCACTTAAAAACCACCCCTTATTATTCCTGTGTGGTGTTGCCCGGTTACACCTAAAAATACACGTTTATTGTACCATACCTCTGGTGTTTTTACTCTTGTAGACAAAAATTACCTATTATATTGCTATTTCACACAGATAAGCTTTTTTGTACGCCACCCCTTTTGCCGTGTAGGGGGCAGGCTATTTTTATTCGGTATTTTTTGGGGATTTTTGCCGTCTTAAAACAGGCCACAAAAAAAGAATAGTAGGCAGTTGCCCGCTATTCTTTTTCTTTATGCTTCTATCCGTTTATTCCTGGTAACCGCGCCCGCTTTTCTACCGAGAAATGGGGTCATGGTACTTTCTACTCGGTACACTTCTTAAATACCCCTGGTTGTACCAGTACTCCATCTGCTGTTCCTCATATAGTTCGGCCAGACACCAGGCTGTATTCTGCCTATCCGCCTCCTCTTCCCGCTGCTGCACCAACTGGGCCACCGCTGTATTCTGCCGCAGCTGCCAGGTGGCTACGGTATCCACCGGGCTGCCGCTTTGGGCCTGCGCCCGCCGGTAGCTTTGCTCCAAATATCTGCCTAGCTCTTCCTGTTCTTCCTCCAGCACCGTCAGTTCTTCATAACTGGCGGCCGCTTTCTTTTTGCGTTCGGCCGCTTGGTACATAGCCAGTGCCGCGTTGGCCGAGCTGTTGTCCGCTTTTCCCCAAAGGCCAAAACCCGAGACAGACTCGGCGCTGCCTGCGCTGTAGCGTGCGGCGTTGTACTGCATGGCAAGGCCATCCAGGTTCACAAGGCACAGCAGGCACACCAGCACACTGCCCGCCATCAGCCCAAACCGTACCACCGATATTTTGCGGAATACCGCCAGGGCAACCGCGCCGCACAGCAGCAGCAAAAACACCATAAATACGGTGGTTTGTATCCGCTTGGGGGTAAGGCCATACACGCCTATGTACAACAGCATCTTGCTTAGGGCCGTAAGCACCAGCAAAACGGTAAGGCCGTTCAGCACCAGGGTGAAAACACGCAACAGGCGGCTATCAGCCATTTGGCTGCGGCACAGGCAGGCCGCCCCTGCCAGTATCCCCAGGTTGATGGCCGCCACCCGGCACAGCTCAAAAAAGCCCTCTCTGGCATATTGGGAATAAACCTCCACCCCCTGGGGCAAGCGCCCGGAAAAAGCGGAAAAATAATAGGGGATTTGGCAACCGATGAACAGGGCATACAACAGGCTGACGGCCACCAGAACCAGCAGCACGCTCACCCTGGGCAGTACCCGGGCCAGGGTTTTGTCCCGTTCGGCTTTTTTGATGTCCAGGCTACCCACACAGCGCTTATGCGCGGCGCCACCCGCCAGCCCAAACAGATACAGCGCCACCGGCAGGCCAAACACAAATTGCCACAGGTACACATAGAAGGGGTCCTTAAAAAACCGGCTCAGCCAGTCCAGCATAGTTTGGCCCAGTTGGGTGAAGTTTCCACTATCGGCCACAGCCAGCAGGGGAAGCACGCACAGCAACACGGGAATGCAAAGCCCCAGGCCCAAAAGCACCGCCAAAATATTTTTTTTGCCTATTTTTTCCCGTATTTTTTGGGTATTTTCTGCCTTTTTATTTTCTTCCGTTTGTTCGCCTGTATTTTGCTTTTCCTCCCCCAAAAAGGGGCGCAGGCCACGCAGCAACATACCAATGTTTTTACAGGGGATAAACACCAGCAAATTGAGGCCATCCAGCAGGGCCCAGTTCCCGGTTTTCCCCGCAAGCAGGCTGCCAAACAGGCTGCCACACCACCAAAAGGCGGAAAAAACCCACAGCAATAAACGCATAGGCGCCATGATGACCCCCGGCCACAGGCAAAAGCTGACCGCACAGCCCAGCAGCATCGCCAGCCAAAACCAGCTTTCTGCCTTGGCTTTTACCCCTTTGGCATGGGCGTACCACAGCACGCCAGCGGCAAACAACAGGGTGAATATCCCGCAGCCCCAGCCGCCCAAAAAGCCGCTGAACAGGGGCGCGGTAACCCAGCGTATCCACAGGTAGCCCAGTGCCACACACCATAGGGCAAACCAGCCATCGGCCACGGTGGCGTGAAAGGGTTCTTTCACTTTTTTGGCAGGCTGCCAATATACGGGGGCGCCAAGGGGCACGCTTTGCCCAATCTGCCCCGGCACGCCGGCGGCGGGGCAGGGCTGGGGGGTAGGCGGCTGGGGAGTATTTTGGGGCGCAGCAAAGCTGGGCGAGCCACCGCTCACCAAATGTTCGTTTGGTTTCATTTTTTACACCTCATATAGCGTTTTTCTGGCTATGTTATTCATCCAGCAGTTTTTCGTCCACCGGGTCGTAGCGGTATTCCAAAATATCCCCCGGCTGGCATTCCAGTACACGGCACAGGGCCATCAAGGTGGAAAACCGCACCGCTTTGGCCTTGCCGGTTTTTAAAATGGATAGGTTCGCCTGGCTGATGCCAATTTGCTCGGCCAAATCCCCCGAGGAGATTTTCCGCTTTGCCATCACCACATCCAGGTTTACAACAATGGGCACGGCGTTTCCCTCCCCGTTTTATATGGTGTAGTCATTTTCTTCTTTTAGGCGAATGGCCTGGGCCAGCACATTTTTAAACACCCGCACCACCAGCCCCGCAAACAGCGCGGCCACCGCCACGGCCAGCCAGGGCGTCCAGTAAATGGCACTGAGCGCGGCCAGGCAGCCGCCCACTAGGCAGGCCCAGGAGATACGCCGCATATAAACGGTGTTTTGCTGCACGAACACCTGGGCTTCGCCCATGTTTTGCAGCAGGCGGAACAGGCTATACAGCATATACAGGCACAGCGGCCCGCCCGTGAAAAAAGTGAGATAAAAGCAAACGGCGTAATAGGGCAACGGCGCCCGCATATAGGAAAGTAGCCAGCCCACCACCCAGGGCGAGCCCACCAGTACCCCCAGCAGCGCCAGGGCAAAACCCACCACACACAGTTTGCTCAGCATCAGGCTGCGCCGCGCGTTCCACATAAACAAAAACACCCCTTTTCTTGCTTGTTGCAGGCAGTATAGCATGGTGAATATTGAAATGCAAGATATTTTTATTGTCTTTCAATAAAATTAATGGGCAACACTTCAAAAAAGCCTTTTAGAAATGCGGGTACTAAAGCTGATTTCCCAGCAGCAGGACCCTTCCAGCCACAGTGCCTGCTCACCCTCATCACGGGCGTTTGCCTATACATGGCCCACAAAAAGGGCCGGGGGTAAACCGCACTATGCATTTTTCCGCCCGGTATACAAAGCGCCGCAGGCATTTGCCTGCGGCGCTTTGTTCTTTTCTTCCCTTGCTAGGTGGTAATACGGATGACGTCGCTTTCCAGTTTTTCGTCGAAGCCGTCTTCAATATCCGGGTAAAATTGCAGTATAAATTCCACCTCTGTGAGATCGGCTATACTGCTCACTCCGCATTCTGCCAAGTCATCTTCCGTAAACTCCATTGTCACATAGGCCGCATTTCCGGGCAAAATCATGCCATACACTATCCCGTATGTCATAAACCCGTTCAGCGAGGTATCGTTGGCACTTACGGAATAGGTCTCTTCACTGTTGTTTTCCACATAAAATTCTAGGGTGACGGGGTAATTCTCTTCGCTGCCAAAGGTGAGGAAACTGGCGGTGAGACCCTGCTCATCAAATACCTTTACCCCCTTGGGCGGCGCGGGCGTGCTTACCTGCCCGGCGGCCGAGGTTTCCAGCAGCACCGGCGGAGACTGGTACAGGGTTTCGTAGTCTGCCGTTTCCACGACAACAAACACCATTTCCAGGGTGCCTATTGTGTCGATGCCATATTCTTGCAGGGTTTCATTGCGTAGGGAGATATCGGTGTTCTCTTTTTTGCCCGGTTTCAGTTCTGATCCCATCGACATGTGCATCATCAGGCCATTTACAGCCCCACGATCCACCATCACGCTAACCTCTTGTTGGCTGTTGTTTTCCACCAGCACTTTCACCATGGGGCCCCAGAATTCCTCATATCCCATGGAAAGGGCCGTCACCTTCACGCCCCCTTCGTCCATCAGCACCTGCTCTTGAATGGTGGGCACCTCTCCGCTGGCCCTGGCCGCGGGGGCCGACGCTTCAGAGTTTTCGCTCTCCTCCGGTTCTGCCTGGGCGGGGGCCTCGGCCCGGGGCTTCTTCATACGCGGTTCTTCTGCGCGGGACGACACCGTACTTTCAGCCGGAACACTGGAACTGGCGCTAGAGCATGCTGTGAACAAAAACAGAATGCACGCCAGCAAAGCCGCTACCTTTTTCATTGTTTTTCCTCCTCCTGCGATAAACGATATGGTTTTCCCCTTTTTCTACTGTGGCAAAGGCTTACCCCCACCATGTAATGCTTCTACTATATCATATCTACGTGTTAAAAAATAGGGGGGGTTTCGATGGGGGCCGCTGCCCTTTCACTGCAAGCAAAAAGGCTACGGAACACCTTCCCGTAGCCTTCTCTGAACACGTATTCACTGATATTTCTTGGTTTAGCACTTACTCTTTGTCGCTGCCCACCACCACAACGCGGGCGCCGTCTTCCTCGGCGGCTTCTTCCAGGGCGGTGCCCATTTCAGCCACCGCATCCGTCAGGTCGTTTTCGGCTTTTTCCACCTCGGCCAGCACATTTTCAGCGGTTTCTTCGTCCAGGCCATTTTCCACGGCGTCTTCCACCGCTTTGGCGGCATTGTCCACTTCATTCAGCGCGTCTTCCAGGTCGTCTCCGGCTTTCAGCATGTCCATCTCGGCGCTGGCACTTTGTACAAAGAAGGCGGCCAAGATTAGAAGCAGCAGGCGTACAATCATGGCGATTAGCAGGTACAGGCTGCCGCCGCCCTGCATCATGCTGGGGAACCACTCGCCCAGGCTGTACAAAATGGCGTCGGTTTGGGCCTTGTAGGTAAGCAGTTCAAATAGCACCACCAGGGCCGTAGCCACCACCACGGCGCGGCGGGCACTGGGTTTTACCACGGCATTGCCCCCCAGCATCCACACAGCCATTACGCTGGCGCCCAGCAGAAGGATGATTTCAAACACCCAGGCCACCGGAATTTGGCTGATGGAGGCATTTGCCAGCACATAGCGCAAAGCCAGCACCTCAAACAGGGCCAACACCCCGTAAATTACACCAGCGGTCCACCGCATGGTTTTGCTCATTCTCTTGTCTTTCATGAATTCCCCTTTTCCGGCGGATACACCGCCCGGTAATTTTCATAACGTGTTTTCCAGTATAACAAAAAATTGGCTGGCTGTCTCTGTTTGATTGTGGGTTTTTTGTGAAACTTGTGCCGGCACGCAAAGCGCCAGATAAAAGTAGACCGCCACTTCTGTATAAGAAAATGATACCAGAAAGGAAAAACCGCCGCAAAGTCACATTTGCGGCGGTTTGGTTTAAACAGCTTGGGCGGCCTTTTGGAAAAAGTTATTCTTCGTCGTCTTCGGCTGTGTCGTCATCTTCCTCATCCTCCGGTTCGGCGGCCTCCGCCTCGGCCTCTTCGGCCTCAATGCGGGCAATCTCCTCGGGGCTCAGTTCTTCGCCCTCTTCCTCTTCGGGTTTGACGGTTTCTTCTTCGTCGTCCCGTGGGCTGCGTGCAATGGTCACCACACGGTCGTTTTCGGCCAGGCGCATCACCCGCACCCCGCTGCCATAGCGGCTTTGCACGTTGATGTCCTCGGCGTGCATCCGAATGATAATCCCCTCAAACGAAATCAGCAAAATATCATCCGTTTCGTCCAGCACCTTCACCGCGGCCACCGCATCGCCACGGTAGTTTAGCAGGCCCTTGCCCCCGCGCTTCTGCTTGCGGTAGTCCGAAAGCCGGGTCCGCCGGCCCTTGCCGCTCTCGCTCACGGTCATCAGGGTGGCGTCCTCCTTCAGCTTGGAAACCCCCACCACATAGTCGTCCTCTTTCAGGCGGATGGCCCGCACCCCGCGGGAGGCGCGGCCCAGCACCCGGGCGTCGCTCTCGTCTATGCGGATGGCATAGCCGCCGTGGGTGGCCACCAGCAGCTCGTTCTCGCCGCTGGTCAGCCTTGCCCAGGCCAGGGTGTCGCCCTCCTCCAGCCGAATACCAATCAGGCCGGACTTCCGAATGTTCCGGTAGGCCGCCAGCTCGCTGCGCTTGATAAGGCCATTTTTGGTCACCATGGTCAGGTAGCCCTCGCCGTCGTGGTCCTTCGGCACCCGCAGCATGTTTTTCACCTTTTCGCCGTCCTGCAGCTGCAGCAGGTTCACAATGTTCACGCCCTTGCTGGCGCGGCTTCCCTCATACACCTGGAAGCCCTTCACCCGGAACACCCGTCCCAGGTCGGTCACAAACATGATATAGTCGTGGCTGGAGGCCACAAACATCTCCTCCACAAAGTCCTCGTCCTTGTGGGAGAGGGCGCTTACCCCGCGCCCGCCGCGCTTCTGGCTGTGGTACTCGCTGGCCTGGATGCGCTTGATGTAGCCCGCATGGGTGAGGGTGTAGACGCAGGTTTCCTCGGGAATCAAATCCTCAATGTCCACCTCGCCCGATACGGCGGCAATGTCGGTGCGGCGTTCATCGCCAAATTTATCGCGGATGGCCAGCAGCTCCTCTTTCACCACCCCGCGCACCAGATGCTCGTCGGCCAGCAGGGTCTCCCATGCCTCTATTTTTTCACTCAATTCCTTAAATTCATTCTCTATTTTTTCCAGTTCCAGCCCGGCCAGATGCCCCAGGCGGAAGGCCACAATGGCCGCGGCCTGCGGGTCGTCAAAGCCAAATTTCTCCATGATGGTCTGTTTGGCCTCGCTCATGGAGCCGCGGGTGGCGCGGATGGCGGCAATCACCTCGTCCACAATGTCTATGGCGCGGCGCAGGCCCTCTAAAATATGCGCCCGGTCACGGGCTTTTTTCAGGTCAAACTCCGTCCTGCGGCGAATCACCTGGCTTTGGAAGTCGATGTACTTCACCAGCATCTCTTTCAGGGTCATCACCTTGGGCTCGCCGTTGTCCAGCGCCAGCATAATCACGCCCACGGTGTCCTGCAGCTGGGTCAGGTGGTACAGCTGGTTCAGCACCACCTCGGGGTTTGCGTCCCGGCGCACCTCCACCACCACCCGCATGCCCTTGCGGTTGGTCTCGTCGTTGATATCGGTGATGCCCTCGATGCGTTTTTCCTTCACCAGGCGGTCGATGTCCTGCTGCAATTTCGCCTTGTTCACCATGTAGGGAATTTCTGTGATGATGATTTGATGTTTGCCGTTCTTCATCTCCACAATTTCGGCGCGGCCACGAAGCACCACCTTGCCACGCCCGGTGGCATAGGCCGCGCGGATGCCGCTATAACCCATGATGATGCCGCCGGTGGGGAAATCGGGCCCTTTGATGCATTCCATCAGTTCGGGCAGTTCGGCTTCGGGATTGTCAATCAGCAAAATGGCTCCGTCCACCACTTCACACAGGTTGTGGGGGGGGATGTTGGTGGCCATGCCCACCGCGATGCCCGTGCTGCCGTTCACCAAGAGGTTAGGGTACCGCGCGGGCAAAACACTGGGCTCCTGCTTGCTCTCATCGAAGTTTGGCACAAAGTCCACGGTCTCTTTTTCGATGTCGGTCATCATCTGCACAGCCATGCGGCTCATGCGGGCCTCGGTATAACGGTAGGCAGCGGGGGGGTCTCCATCCACGCTACCAAAGTTGCCCTGGCCATCCACCAGCGGGTACCGCAGAGAAAAATCCTGCGCCATACGCACCATGGCGTCGTACACAGAAGCGTCGCCGTGCGGGTGGTAGCTACCCAGCACGCCACCCACCGTATCGGCCGATTTTTTGAAGGGGTGGCTGGGGTCGTTCCCGCGCTCATACATGGTGTACAAAATGCGGCGGTGCACGGGTTTTAAGCCGTCCCGCACATCGGGTAGCGCCCGCGCCACAATCACGCTCATGGAGTAAGCGAGGAAGCTATCCTTCATCTCTTTCTCAATGTCGCGGATAATCAGCGTCGCGTTCGGGTATCCTTCTATCGAACCTCTTCTATCCTGTTCCATTCGTTCCTCCCAAAGGGCCAGACCTTAGAACCTTTTTGAACAAAAGGTTCTAAACCTACCAAAAACTTACTCATTACAAACTGCCCGTAACAGTGTTTTGGGCAGTTTTGGTTTTTGGGGCGCCTTTTTTGAAAAGGCGGGGTCTTTGCCTGTATCCTTACCCGATTTTACACATCTAGGTTTTTCGCGTATTTGGCATTTTCTTCGATGAATTCCCGGCGGGGTTCCACCTTGTCGCCCATCAAGATGCTGAAGGTCTCGTCGGCTAGCTCGGCATCCTCCACACTGATTTGTACAATCATGCGGTTTTCGGGGTTCATGGTGGTCTCCCAAAGCTGCTCGGGGTTCATTTCACCCAGGCCCTTATACCGGCTGATTTTTGGCTCGCCCATCTCGATAGAAAGCCGGGCCATCTCGTCATCGGTGTAGGCATAGCGTACATCTTTGCCTTTTTGCAATTTAAACAGGGGCGGCTGCGCAATATACACATGCCCCGCCTCCAAAAGCGGGCGCATAAACCGGAAAAAGAAGGTGAGTAGTAGGGTACAGATATGGCTACCGTCCACGTCGGCATCCGCCATGATGAACACTTTATCGTACCGTAGCTTTGTCAGGTCAAAATCATCGCCAATGCCGCAGCCCAAGGCCAGCACCACCGGCATCATTTTTTCGTTTCCGTACACCTTATCCAGCCGCGCCTTTTCCACGTTCAACATCTTGCCCCACAGGGGCAGAATAGCCTGAATGTTGGAGTCCCGGCCCAGCTTGGCGCTACCGCCCGCCGAATCACCCTCCACGATGTAGACCTCGGTTTTTTTGGGGTCCCGCTCGCGGCAATCGGCCAGTTTGCCGGGCATACGCCCGCTGTCCATCACGGTTTTACGGCGTACCAGTTCCCTGGCCTTTTTGGCGGCTTCCCGGGCCCGCGCGGCCGAAAGCGCTTTATCGTAAATGGCCTTGGTGGCGGCGGGGTTCTCTTCAAAATATTCTTTTAGTTTTTCGTAGGTCATACCCTCCACAATGCCGCGCATCTCGGTGTTGCCCAGCTTCGCTTTGGTCTGCCCTTCAAACTGTGCTTCGCACAATTTCACGGAGATAATGGCCGTTACGCCTTCGCGCACGTCATTCCCCTGCAAATTGTCTTCTTTTTCTTTGATATAACCCTTTTCACGCCCAAAATCATTGAACGCGCGGGTGATGGCGGTTTTAAAGCCTTGCTCGTGGGTGCCGCCGTCTGGGGTGTGAATGTTGTTGGCAAAACTGAGCACCAGTTCGTTATAACTATCGTTGTATTGCAGGGCCACCTCGGCCAGGGAATCGCCCACTTCGGCGCAGAAGTACACCACCGGTTCATGTAGCACGGTCAGCTTCCGCCGGGTGTGGATATGCTCCACAAATTGTCGGATACCTCCATCGTACTTCATGCTCTTGGTCTGCTCTTTTCCGGGGCGTTCGTCTGTTAAGGTGATGCGAACCCCGGCGTTCAAGAAGGCCTGTTCCCGCAAACGGGTAAGCAGGGTATCAAAATCGTAGCAAGTCTCTTCAAAAATTTCGCTGTCGGCTTTCCAGCACACTTTTGTACCCTGGAAATCGGTGGCGCCAGATTCCTGCAATTCCCCGTCTTCCAAGCCGCGCTGGAACCTTTGCTCATACAATTTACCGCCCGTATGTACCTGCACGGTAAGCCATTCGCTCAGCGCATTTACCACACTGGCGCCCACGCCATGCAAACCGCCCGCCACCTTATAGCCGCTGTTATCGCCACCAAACTTGCCGCCCGCATGCAAAACGGTAAATACCACCGTCACGGCCGATTTTCCCAGTTTTGGCTGGATGCCCACCGGGATACCGCGGCCATTGTCTATCACTTCCATGATATCCCCATCTTTGATGGTGACCTGGATATGGTCGCAAAAACCGGCCAGCGCCTCGTCGATGGCGTTGTCCACAATTTCATATACGCAGTGGTGTAGCCCTCTTGGCCCGGTGGAGCCAATATACATGCCTGGGCGTTTTCGCACTGCTTCCAGCCCTTCCAGCACTTGGATTTGGCTGCCGTCGTATTCTTTTTGAATCGTTTCTTTTGCCATTTTGTTCCTTTCCCGTCCTTTGTTTTTCCAAAAGTAGAAAAAACATTTATTTCTGGCCGAAAAGCCTTTTTCCCATAATTATTCCTGTATTTATTGTACCATTTATTTGTGTTTTTCCCGTGTGGTTTTTTCCATAAATCCCAGCCTATTTTTTATCGTTTGGCCGGAGTTTTGGCAGATATAAACCGTCTGGGTTTTCCCCCCGGCCACCACAAAACTTTTGGGCAATTCCATGGAGGTGTTCACCACCTGCCCTTGTTTTTCGGCCCTGCCCAAAAATTCCCTGGTTTTGGCCGAGATGGTGCAGGTATCTAAATCAAAAATACCAACCACATCGCCGGTGTGTACCGTGGTTTCTTGCCCCAGATGCAGGTACATCGTGTGTCCTCCAAAGTTCAAGCATAGACCGTCCCATTTTTGAAAAAAGAAATAAAAAAACTATTATTATTGATGAATCATTGAATCCATCTATGTTTGTCTTTACTAGAAAAAGTCTTGGGAGGTTTGGAACCTTTCTTCAGAAAGGTTCCAAGGTTTGTAAGCGGCCTGCTTCCATGAATACCACCTGCCCGCCGCAATGCTTTAAGGGAGCCGCGTCACAGGTGGTTAAAAAATTTTGTTTGCCCTGCATGCCCGCCAACAGAAAAGACTGGCGGTTTTCGTCCAGCTCGCTCAGCACATCATCCAGCAGCATCACCGGGTGTTGCCCGCTTACCTCCTTGGCCCGCTGGGCTTCCGCCAGCTTTAGGCTAAGCACCACACTGCGCTGCTGGCCTTGGCTGCCATATACCCGTGCACTCTCCCCATCAATCAAGGCTTCAAAATCCTCACGGTGGGGGCCTGCTGTACAAAACCCCGCCCGTAGATCCCGGTTGCGGCAACGTTTCAGTAAACCTTCTATATCTCCATCACCACAACAGGCCAAAAACTCTATGTTCAGTGTTTCCCGCCCTTTGGAAAGCTGGCTATAAAATTGTTCTGCCGCGGGGGCCATATGCTGTAAATATTCCCCCCGCCGCTGGCTGATCTCCCTGCCGGATTCCGCCAGTTCGCTGTCAAATATATCCAGCAGGGCGTCGGCATCGGGTGTTTCGCGATATTTTTTGAGCAGGGCGTTTTTTTGTGCCAAGGCCCGCAAATATCGCCGTAATATCCCCACATAACCGGGATATAATTGGCAGAGTGCGGCATCCAGGAAACGGCGTCTCCCTTCCGGCCCGGCCTTTACCAGGCTTAAGTGCCCCGGGGCAAACACAACGGCGGTAAACCGGCCCGCAATGGCGGTGGCTCTGCCATAATCCACCCCGTTAATTTTGGCATATCTGCCTTTTTTTGCCGCACCCACACCAAAAATTGTGATGGCTATTTCACTTTGGGTTTGGCCGTCTTCGGCTTTTCCGGTAAGTTGGCTATTCAGTTCCCCCCGCCGTACTAGTTCTAAATCTTTTGCTGCGCGGAAACTTTTAGAGCCCGTGAGCAAAAAAACCGCTTCCAATAAATTGGTTTTTCCCTGCCCATTTTCCCCGGCAATCACCGTAAGTTGCGGATGAGGGGAAAAACTGGCCTGTTCTATGTTCCGAAAATTGTGTATTTCCAGCGCATTTAGCCTCAAACCAGCTTCTCCTCGCTATTTTTAAAAATAACAAAAAAATAGTATAAAATATAAAATAAATAGTTGGCTTTTTATTTGCAGGCCAGATATTCCTTGCCTTCTAGCAATACCCGGTCTCCCTCGCGCAGTTTTTTTCCCCGCTGGGTACATGTTTCACCATTTACCTGTACCTCACCATTTTGCACCAGCATTTTGGCTTCGCCACCGGTGGAGCAGGCATTCGCCAGTTTCAAAAAGGAATCCAGCTTGATAAAATCACTTTTAAAGGGAACTTTCTTCGGCTCAGTCATTTTTAAACCGCACAGGCAACACCAGGAATAAGAACTCGTCTCCCTCCAAAGGCAGTACCTTCACCGGGGAAAGATGCCCCGAAAGTTCCAGCACCACTTGGTCGCAGCTGGAATAGCGCAGCGCATCCAGCAGATACCGGAAGTTGAACCCAATCTCTACCTTTTCCCCTTCCACGCTGGCCTCTATTTTATCGCTCACCTTGCCCAGCACAGTCTGGCAACGTATTTGAATGCCCTCATCGAAGGTAACACGCAAGGGGTTTTTGAGTCGTTCGGTAATAATAACACTACAGCGTTCAATAGCCTTTTCAAAACTGGCCACATCCACCACCACGCGGGTTTTATTCCCCTCGGGCACTACATCTTTATAATTGAGGAAGCTATCCTCAATCAGGCGGCTCATAACGGTGTATTTTCCGTTCGAGAACACCACGTAGCGGCGGTTCGCGTCCACCGTAACGGCTTTGCCCTCTTCACCCATCAGCCGCGCCACCTCACCGGCGGTTTTGGCGGGCACCACAATGTCAATTTCCTTATCGGTTACCACCGGGTGTTGCGTCATGGCAAAACGGAAACCGTCTATGGCCAC
>CAYYLW010000041.1:0-18982 GCA_964472465.1 uncultured Oscillospiraceae bacterium
AGGCAGAGGTCTGCAAAACCTCCATTCGGCAGTTCAAATCTGCCCGGCACCTCCACAAAAGTCATGCATGAGCTTTCAAACTCATACATGACTTTTTGTTTTATGCGTGTTATACTCAGCAAAGCAGGATATATTCAATAAATGATATCCCGTGATGCATTTTTTATTGCATCAAACAGAGGGTTCAATAATAGAGATTATTTTTTCTCCTTTTTTATATACCGGCCAAAAATCCTAAAGAAATGTGGCGAAATATTTGAAAGAAAAATTAAAAACCATTTATTTATGCACCTCCTGCGGGGAGAGTTCCATGCGCTGGCTGGGGCGCTGCCCGGCCTGCGGCGCATGGAATACCATGGTGGAAGATGTAGTAAAAGAGGAGAAAACAAGCGCCAAACGCGCCGGGGGAGGCCAGCGGCTCTCCTCGGCCGGGCAGGGAACCTTGGCCCAGCCCCTGCCGGAAATAGACACCACCGAAAGCAAGAGCCGCATCAAAACCGGCATCCAGGAAATGGACAGGGTGCTGGGCGGCGGCATCGTGCTGGGTAGCGTGGTGTTGCTGGGGGGCGAGCCTGGGGCAGGGAAGTCCACCATGTTGCTGCAAATTTGTGGGGCCGTGTGTGGCGAAAGAGAAGTGCTGTATGTAAGCGGTGAGGAATCGGTGCGGCAGATCAAACTGCGCGCCAAGCGGCTGGGCATACGGGAAGAGGGCATCTCGGTGGCGTCCGAAGCCAATATAGACGATATCGTGGACTATATCGAAGCCCATAAACCAGGTTTTGCCGTAATCGACTCCATCCAGACCATGTTCGCGCCAGACCTAAGCGGCTCGGCCGGAAGTGTTTCCCAGGTAAAGGAATGTACCGCGCGCCTGTTGGGAATAGCAAAACGCCTAGAAATACCGGTGTTTATTGTGGGGCATGTGAACAAAGATGGCGCCATTGCCGGGCCCAAGGTGCTGGAACATATTGTGGATACCGTGCTGTATTTTGAAGGGGAGCGGGGGAACCCCTACCGCATTTTGCGGGCGGTAAAAAACCGTTATGGCTCCACCAATGAAATTGGCATGTTTGACATGACTGGACGGGGGCTGGAAGCCATTGGAAACCCCTCGGAAATGCTGCTGGAAGGGCGGCCGCTGGGGGTGAGCGGGAACTGTGTCACCTGCATGATGGAGGGCTCCCGCCCACTGCTGAGCGAGATTCAGGCCATTGCCACCAAAACAGGCTTTGGCACCCCGCGCCGGGCCACCTCCGGCGTGGATTTGGGGCGGGCCAACCTGCTGCTGGCCGTGCTGGAAAAACGGGCCGGTTTCATCATGGGCAACCTAGACATTTATTTGAATGTGGTAGGGGGCCTGGATATTGATGAAACGGCCTGTGATTTGGGCATCTGCCTGGCGATTATTTCGAGCCTGATGGACCGGCCCTTGCCGGATGATTTACTGGTGATTGGCGAGGTGGGCCTGGGCGGTGAAATACGCAGCGTGGCCAACCTAGAGCTGCGCCTGCGGGAAGCGCAGCGAATTGGTTTTAGCCGTGCACTGGTGCCCAAACACAACCTGCGCGGTTTTGACGCCGCCACCTTTACCGGTATGCAGATCAAAGGCGTGGCTGATATTCGCCAGGCGATGGATTGCTTATAAAAGCAAAATCTGCGACGGTGTTATTATATGCGCCACAGGTAAGGGGAAGTGGTGCCGATATCCATAAAAACATGATGAGGGGATTCCTCAAAAAGTCGATATGCAATTTCGCTAAATGGATATTTTGCGAAATATGGGGAAGGGAAATTCATACACATGAGTACCTATATAAAGCCCGGTCAGAAGTCCTGCGGCAGACGTGAGGAATGTCCTGCGATTATCCAGGAGTTTTTGAGCTACTCTGAGTCCATTCAAGGATTATCGGTGCGTACGGTGAACGCCTATTATATTGATTTGCGAACGTTCTTTCGCTTTTTGATGTTGCATAGACATTTGGTTGGGCCCGACACGCCGTTTGAGGAGATTGATATTCAAGGAGCTGACCTGGAATTTTTGCGGCAGGTGAATAAAACCGAGATTTATGAGTACACCTACTTTTTAACCCGGGAGCGTGGCAATAATGCCACCACCAGGGCCAGGAAGTTATCTTGTCTCAAAAGCTATTTCAAATATTTCACCAGCAAAACCGGGCAATTGGCTGTAAACCCGGCAGAAGACGTGGAGATGCCCAAACTGAAAAAACGTCTGCCCAAATACCTGAGTTTGGAGGAGAGCAAAGAACTGCTCACCAGCATCCAAAGTGATTTTTATGTGCGAGATTATTGCATCATAACATTGTTTTTAAACTGTGGAATGCGGCTTTCTGAACTGGTAAGCATCAATATAAACGATATTAAGAACGATACCATACGCATTGTGGGCAAGGGCAATAAAGAACGTACGGTGTTCTTGAACACGGCCTGCCAGGACGCACTGGAGACTTTAATAGAGGAACTCAACAAAATTACCGACAAAAAGAAAGACAACACGGCCCTGTTCATCTCCAGAAAAACCGGTGGACGGCTAACCCCACGCCGGGTACAGCAAATTGTGAACCAGTGCCTGGCCGCCGCGGGGCTTTCGGGTAAAGGGTACTCGGTGCATAAGCTCCGGCATACGGCGGCCACGCTGATGTACCAGCACGGCCATGTTGACATGCTGTCCCTCAAAGAAATATTGGGGCATGAGGCACTTTCCACCACCCAGATTTATACCCATTTGGAATCTGCCCAGTTGAAGCAGGCCGCGTATGCCTCTCCCCTCTCTAATTTTCAAAACCCTGGCAGCCCCAAGGATAAAGAGGCTGTTGAAAACTCCGTGGAAACGGTGGAAAACTTAGGAAATAAAGAGAAAACATAGTTTTGTATGGGTTTACATGGGCATTGTATTGAATGAATATGATGTATGAAACCGACCATTTGCGAATCATATAACACACGCAGATAAATACAAAATAACTGTTAAGCTATATAGCTTAACAGTTATTTTGTATTGTACTATCGTTTATTGCTCACCTTTTAGGGCTTGCAGGGCAATGGCACATTCCAAACGCTGCTTTTCCAGTGTACAAGAGATTTCGTAGGGCTTCAGAATATCCTGGCAGAAACTGTGGTTATTAGCATTGCAGCCCCCACTGCAATAAAATTTTGCCCAGCACTGGCCGCATTCGGGCTTGTTCAGCAAATGGGCGGCGGCAAATTGTTTGTGTAACTCCGGGCGGGTGATGCCGGTGTTCACATCCCCCATCCGATAATCGGCTTGGCCCACAAATTGGTGGCAGGGGTATAACTCTCCATCTGGTGTTACCGCCAGGTACTCATTGCCACAGCCGCAACCTTTTAACCGTTTGATGGCACAGGGGCCGTTGTCTAGATCCAGCAAAAAGTGGAAGAAATGAAATGCCGGGGTTTCGTTTCCGCCTGGGGATTTAAGCATAATGTCCAGCAGCCGGTCATAGCTTTGGGCAATTTGTTCCATGTCCTCTTCCCGGATGCTGTAGGCGTCTTCCGCAGGGCCCACCACCGGCTCCACCGAAATTTGACCAAAACCCTGCGCGGCTAAGTGCAGCACATCCTTGTCAAAATCCAGGTTGTGGCGGGTGTAGGTACCACGGACATAATACTCTTTCTCCCCGCGCCCGGCCACCAATTTCTGAAATTTGGGTAGAATTCTTTCATATGACCCTTCCCCATTCACCAAAGGACGCATCGCATCATTTATTGCTTTGCGTCCATCCAGGGACAACACCACGTTGCTCATTTCCCGGTTGATGTATTCAATTTTATCATCGCTGAGCGCGAGACCGTTTGTGGTGATGGTGAAGCGGAAGTTTTTGCCGGCATTTTTTTCGATACTGCGGGCATATTCTACCGTTTGCTTCACCACATCGAAGTTCATCAACGGTTCGCCGCCAAAAAAATCTACCTCCAGGTTGCGCCGGGGGCCACTGAGGGAGACCAGAAGATCGATGGCCTTTTGGGCAGTGGGAAAATCCATGATCTCCCGCTGTTTACCAAAATCACCCGTGGAGGCAAAACAATAACGGCAACGCAAATTGCAGTCATGGGCCACGTGCAGGCACATGGCTTTCACCGGTGCCTCCCCCAGTTGTGGTGCAAACGCGGCATAGTCATCGCTGGAATACAATAAACCTTGCAGCACAAGCTGGCGGAGTTCTTCAAACACATCCGCCAAGTCTCCCGCCGGATAGCCCGGCAAAGCAGTGGGTAAACGGTGTGGAAACTGGCCGCTGCGCAATTCTTCTTCTTTCACCTCGTGTAAAAGGGCATAGGCCATATCATCCATCTGGTGAATGGCGCCACTGCCCACATCTAAAGCAAAAGCCTGGTCTTGTTTTCGAAACAAATGAATCATGAGAGGTCCTCTTTACACATACAATTTTATATTGGGGTTTTCAATGCCATATAGTTGGCCAGATAAAACGAATAGTACCTCTACCACATAAAAAGAAGAGGTGAACCATAAAAAGTCCACCTCTTATACCATATATATGGCGGAAATAACAATTTCTACCGGTCTTTTTTGGCCAGTTGTTCGCATTTCTGGTTGGCCACCGTGCAAGAGGTCTTGCAGGCGGATTGGCAAGAGGTTTGGCACTCACCACAGCCGCCCTTGCAGGCAGATTCTTTGAGGTTTGCTTTGTTAATGGTTTTGATATGCGTCATACTGTTCCTATCCTTCCCTGTAGCTTATTCGCTCTTTCCACCATCGGTGGAATCTTTCTTGTCTTTTTTGTCTGTGGTTTCGGCTTCGCCTTCCAAGGTGAGTTTGGACACCTCTTGGATGGCCCAGCGGCGGAAACGCATACGGGAACGGTCGCCCGCGGTCTCAATTACGAAGGTATCTTCCTTCACGCTCACAACACGGCCCACAATACCGCCAATGGTGGTCACTTCGTCGCCAACATCGATAGAGTTGCGCAGTTCCTGTTGCTTTTTCTCCCGCTTTTTCTGTGGCCGGATGATCATGAAATACATGATAACGCCGAATACCACCAGCATAATTATAAATGAATAATTTGTAGGATCCATTTTTGTCCCCCCTGTTTACTAACTATCTTTGTTATTATATCGGATATGGCCAGAACATGCAAGTATTTTCCTGGCTTTTGTAAGCGGCCCGTTTTTATTCTGGGCTCAAATGCGTTTGTCTAAAACAGAAATATACTGGTTGTAAAATTCCGTAAAACAGCCATTATCCAACGATTCTCTTATATGTTTTAGCAGATGATTATAGAAATACAGATTGTGTAATACCGTCAGTCTCATCCCCAGCATCTCCCCGGCTTTCAGTAGATGCCGCAGGTAGGCGCGGGAGTGGCGGGTGCAGGCAGGGCATTGGCAGCGGCTGTCTATGGGGTTTGGGTCTTCGGCATATTTTGCATTGTTTAGATTAATTACCCCATCCCAGGTGAAAAGGTGCCCATGGCGTGCGTTGCGGCTGGGCATCACGCAATCGAACAAATCCACCCCGCGGCGCACCGCTTCCAGCATATTGCCCGGCGTGCCCACCCCCATCAGATACCGTATCTTACCTTTTGGCATCTTTGGCTCCACTTCCGAGATGATTTCGTACATCACGGCGGCTTCTTCCCCCACGGCCAGCCCACCGATGGCGTAGCCGTCCAAATCCAGCGCGGCAATCTCCTCCATATGGGCACGGCGTAGGTCGACATAGGTGCCGCCTTGGTTTATTCCAAACAATAATTGGTGTGGATTCACTCTGGAATTTTGTTCATTCAGCTTTTTCATTTCTTCTTTGCAGCGAACCAACCAGCGTGTGGTGCGCTGGCAGCTTTGCTGCACATAGCTATATTCCGCTGGGTTTGCCACACATTCATCAAAGGCCATGGCAATGGTGGAACCAAGGTTTGCCTGGATGCGCATGCTTTCTTCGGGGCCCATAAAAATACGTTTTCCATCGATGTGAGACTGAAAAGAGACGCCCTCTTCGGTTATTTTCCGCAAACTGGCCAGGCTAAATACCTGGAAACCACCGGAATCGGTCAAGATAGGGCCCTCCCAGCCGGTGAAACCATGTAGCCCCCCCTGCCTGGCCACCAATTCGTCGCCGGGGCGCAGATGGAGGTGGTAGGTGTTGCACAGCATCACCTGGGTGCCGATGCCCACCATATCTTCGGCGGCCACGCCGCCTTTGATGGCCGCACTGGTGGCCACATTCATAAAGGCAGGGGTTTGCACCCTGCCGTGAACGGTATCCAGTTCACCCCGCCGGGCTGTCCCCTCACACAATTTTAGTTTAAACATAATACTCCTAATAAATAACCGTAATAATTGTGATTTAAATCCTATTCATGTTTTGTTCAGTGGTTTAGAGAATCAGCATGGCGTCACCAAAGCTGAAAAAGCGGTATTCCTGCCGCACGGCCTCCTCATAGGCGGCCAGGATATTCTCCCGGCCATGAAAGGCGGAAACCAGCATCAGCAAGGTGCTTTCTGGTAGATGAAAATTGGTGATGAGACCATCGATGGCACGAAAGACATAGCCGGGGGTAATGAAGATATCTGTCTCCCCGCTGGCGGCCACCACCTCACCATATTGCGCTGCCACCGCCTCTAAACTGCGGCAGCTTGTGGTGCCCACGGCTATCACACGGCCACCATTTTGCCGGGTATGGCGTATCGCCGCCGCCGTCTCTTCTGTAACCGAGTACCACTCCTTGTGCATTTGGTGGTTTTCCACATCCTCTTCCTTCACCGGGCGGAAGGTGCCAAGCCCCACATGTAAGGTGAGCTCGGTGGTGGCAATGCCCCTATCGGCCAGCGTTTTCAGAAGCTGGGGGGTGAAATGCAGGCCTGCCGTGGGCGCTGCCGCACTGCCCTGATGCCGGGCATACACGGTTTGGTAATCGGCCGGCAGGCTCTCCCGGCTTTGAATGTAAGGGGGCAGCGGCATCTCACCAAAGGCGTCCAGTTTCTCATACAGCGTGTTTGTATCGTAGTGAAAGCGGACGGTTTTCCCCCCATTGGGCAGGGTATCCAAAATCTCGGCGCGTAGGCTGCCATCTCCAAACAGCAGTATGCTGCCCGGGCGGATGCGTTTGCCGGGCTTTGCCAGGCACTCCCACAGGCCGTTTCCGTCCTCTTTCAGCAGCAACAGCTCACACAGGCCGTCGTGCCCTTCCTTGTGGCCCAAAAGCCGGGCGGGAATCACTTTGGTGTTGTTCACCACCAAGAGGTCGCCGGGCTGGAGCAGGCCGGGCAGGTCATAAAAATGGTGGTGATGAACGCTGGCTGTGCCCCTTGGCAGATAGAGCAGACGGGAGGCATCCCGGGGTTTGGCCGGGGTTTGGGCAATCAGTCGTTCGGGCAGGTCGAAGGTAAAATCACTCTTTCTCATAGGCTTCCTTTTGTAGGTATTGACAAAACCGCGCGGCGGGTGCTATATTTGAGCACAAGGCAACACAGAGGTGCGGTTTTGATGAGTAGCCCGGCAGCTGGCCAGCCAAGGCCAACAGCACCGGGCGAAGGGCAACACCGCCGAAGAAAACGTGCCGGCAGTGCGTTTTCTGGGTTCGCTTCCGAAAAGGGGCGGAACTGTCGCGCGAAAGCGCGGAGAGCTGTGTACCCCGCATACCACGGCCCTGCCGTGTGCTGCATACTAAGACTTTTGGCGTGCCCTACCATTATAGGGCACCTACTGCCGGTTATGCAAGGGGCATATCCGGCTTTTTCTTTTGTTCTGCGGCCCTGTGCCGCCAATACTGCTGGGTTACAATATTTCAAGATAGAGGGAGTGTCATTCGTATGAAAAACTTTAATGTGGGCGTTGTGGGTGCCACGGGCATGGTGGGGCAGCGGTTTGTGTCCCTTTTGGAAAACCACCCCTGGTTCACTGTTACCGCACTGGCCGCTTCGGCCCGTAGCGCGGGCAAAACATATGCCCAGGCCGTTGGCAACCGCTGGGCTATGCCCAGCCCCATGCCAAAAGCCATGGCCGACATGGTGGTGCTGGACGCTACGGCCGACGTGGAGAAAATCGTCTCCCTGGTGGATTTTATCTTTTGCGCCGTGGACATGAAGAAAGAAGAGATTCGGGCACTGGAACTGGCATATGCCAAGGCAGATTGCCCGGTGGTTTCGAACAACTCCGCCCACCGCGGCACCCCCGATGTACCCATGGTTATTCCTGAGGTAAACCCCGAACATACCGAGGTAATCCACAGTCAGCGCAAACGCCTGGGCACCAAACGCGGTTTCATCGCGGTGAAATCCAACTGTTCCATCCAAAGCTATGTGCCCGCCCTGCATCCCCTGGCCGATTTTGGCATCACCGATGTGTTGGCCTGCACCTACCAGGCCATCTCCGGCGCGGGCAAAACCTTCGAAACCTGGCCCGAAATGGTGGATAACCTCATTCCCTATATTGGCGGCGAGGAAGAAAAAAGCGAGCAAGAACCCCTAAAAGTGTGGGGCAAGCTGGAAAACGGCGAGATTGTGAACGCCCAGGGCCCCAGCATCACCACCCAGTGCCTGCGCGTACCCATTAGCGATGGGCACACCGCCGCCGTGTTTGCCCGTTTCAAGAAAAAACCGAGCATTGAGGAAATTAAACAGCGCTGGGCCAGCTTTGCCGGCCAGCCACAAAAGTTGGGCCTGCCCAGTGCCCCCAAACAGTTCATCCAGTATTTTGATGAGCAAGACCGCCCACAAGCCAAGCTGGACCGTATGCTGGAAAACGGCATGGGCGTTTCGGTGGGCCGCCTGCGGGAAGACAGCCAGTATGACGTGAAGTTCGTCTGTCTTTCGCACAATACACTGCGTGGTGCGGCTGGCGGGGCTGTGCTGATGGCCGAACTGCTGTGTGCCCAAGGTTTTATGGATTAAAAACACTTGCAACAATCACAGGAATATAACTCATAGAGGTGAGTAGATTGAAAAAACAGCTATTTTCCGGTTCTGGCGTAGCCATCGTCACCCCCATGCACCCCGATGGAACCGTGAACTACGAAACATTTGAAAAGCACATCAATTTCGTGGTCTCTGGCGGCAGCGATGCCGTCATCGTGTGCGGCACCACCGGCGAGGCCTCCTCGCTGACGGACAAAGAGCATCTGGACGTGATAGAGTTCTGCGTGAAAACGGTGAATAAACGAGTTCCTGTGATTGCTGGTACCGGCTCGAACGATACCATGCACGGCCTAGAGCTTTCTAAAGAGGCTTCCATCCGCGGGGCAGACGGCCTGCTACAGGTAACGCCCTACTACAACAAAACCAACCAGGGGGGCCTGGTAAAACACTTCACTACCATTGTGGACGCCGTGGGCCTGCCCACCATTCTGTACAATGTGCCCTCCCGAACCGGTATGACCATCAAGCCAGACACCTACAAGACCCTGGCCGAACACCCGCTGATTGTGGCCACCAAGGAAGCCAGTGGGGATATCTCCCACATTGCCAATGTGGCGGCCATCTGCGGGGATAAATTGGCGATTTATTCGGGGAATGATGACCAAATTGTGCCAATCCTGTCTCTTGGTGGCATTGGTGTGATATCCGTGATGGGCAATGTGGCCCCCCAAGAGGTGCACGACATCTGCCGTTTGTTCCTCTCTGGCCGTGTACAGGAGAGCCTAGAGCTGCAATTGCAGCTTCTACCCCTGAACAATGCCCTCTTCTGCGATGTAAACCCCATTCCCGTGAAGGAAGCTTTGAATTTGATGGGCTTTGAGGCCGGTAAATGCCGCCTGCCTTTGGGTGAAATGGCCCCCGCTGGGCTAGAATTGCTGAAAAAAGAGATGAAAGCAGCCGGTTTGATGCAATAGTACAAATTGTAAAACAATAACACGCCTGCCATGAAACGCAAAGGCGTGTTATTTATTTTTACACCAATTATTTTGTATTTTAATAATTTACAAATTGTATAGATATGGGGGCACGCCGGGCGCGTATTATGCCACATTTTGCCCTAGAGAACCAAGTATTTTCCCGCATCTCTCCACATTTGTTTATCCTTATGGTATAATTACCTTGTATAAATAAAAGATTCTTCCGGTTCCTGATGAAAATAGAACAAAAGGACGTGATGAAGATGTGTGATATTATTATTCAAGGCGCCTGCGGGCGCATGGGCCGCGCGCTGGCCGCACTGATAGAGCAGCGGGAAGATTGCCGCGTGGTGGCCGGTGTGGATGTGGCCGGGGCTGCGTCTCTTGCTTATCCTGTGTATCCAAATTTGGCCGATGTGGCGGAAAAAGCAGACGTCTTAATTGATTTTTCTTTGCCACAAGCCACCAAAATCTCCTTGCCGGTGTGCGCCCAGCGTGGCCTGCCCTGTGTGGTATGCACCACAGGGCTGGATGAGGAGATTAAACGCTCGATGCAAGAAACTGCCCAGGAGACCGCCGTGTTTTATAGCGCCAACATGTCTTTGGGAATTAACCTCTTGATTGAACTGGTGAAGCGGGCGCAGAAAACTCTGCCTGGTTTTGATATTGAAATTATAGAAAAACACCACCACAACAAATTGGACGCCCCCAGTGGCACCGCCCTAGCCTTGGCCGATGCCATTAACGATGCGGCGGGCGGGCGGTACCACTACATGTATGACCGGCATGAGATGCGCCAGAAGCGTGCACCCGATGAAATAGGCATCCATGCCCTGCGGGGCGGTAGCATCGTGGGCCAGCACGAGGTACTGTTTTGCGGCCCGGATGAGGTGGTAACCCTGGCCCACGGCGCCTATTCCCGCGATGTGTTTGCCAATGGAGCTATCTCGGCGGCACTATTTTTGAAAGGTAGAGAACCCGGCATGTATAGCATGCGAGATGTGATAGCGGAGGCAATATAGATGATGCGCACAACACCCCCGCCTAAAAGACGGAAGAAAAAACAAAAAGGCACCTATGCTGTTTCTGTAGTATTGCTAGTACTGTGTATATCTGTGCTGGGCTGGGCAATACTAAGTGCCGTGATGAAAGACGCGCCCACGGCCAGCGGTTCTGCGGGTATTCCCCTACCCTCGGCCACGGATGGGCAGGCGGCTTCTTCACTGCCGCAACAGCAGCCGGTAGAGAATGTCGTCAATTTTTCTGCGGTGGGTGATAACCTCATTCACGATGGCATTTACCTGCAAGCGCAGCGGCGAGCCGGGGGTGAGGGCTATGATTTTAATTATGTATATGACAACGTAAAATACTTTTTAGAATCCTATGACGTAAACTGGATTAACCAAGAGACCTTGGTGAACTGGGAGCTCCCCCCCAGCACCTACCCCACGTTCTCCACCCCGGGCGAACTGGGTGTGGCGGCCTATGACGCTGGCTGGCGGGTGTTTGCCAGTTCCAACAACCACAGCTACGACAAAGGCGCAGAAGGCATTGCCGCCACGCGGCGTTTTTGGGCCGAGATGCCTGAGGATACTGTAAACACGGGCTTCTACCCGGCCGGTGGGGCGGATGAAGAGGGCATCAGCCTGCAAGAGGTAAACGGAATAAAACTGGCTTATGTGGCTTTTACCGAAAGCACCAACGGCATTCCCACCCCCTCGGGCACCGAAGCCACCATCATTTATACCAATGAGACAGAACGCATGCAGGCGCTTGTGAGCCGCGCGAAGGAACTGGCCGACGCCGTGATTGTATGCCTGCACTGGGGCACCGAAAACAGCCATACCATCCGGGACGACCAACGCACCCTGGCCGCCAACCTGGCCGATTGGGGCGCCGACGCCGTAATAGGCACCCACCCCCACGTGGTGCAGGGCATTGAATGGGCCACCGGGCCTACCAGCGGCAAAGCCATTCCTGTGGCTTACTCTTTGGGGAACTTCCTCTCGGCCCAAAGCCAGGCCAACCAAATGATTGGGCTGTGCTACACCTTCACCATCCACCAAACCAGCTACCCCGACGGAAGCAAAGACCCTGTGGTGATAGACAATGTGAAGGCCTACCCCACAATTACACATTATGACGGTGGTTATTCCAATATTCGCAGCTATATGTACCGCGATTATACCGAGGAATTGGCTGCCCAGCATGGTGTGAAGGAACGGTACCCCGGCTTCAATCTGGAGTTTATACAAAGCGTACTAAATGAAAACGTGAGCAGTGAATTTTTAGTCTTAGAATAGTGCAATATTGATTTTACATTTCGTATATATGCGTTTTTGGAGGGTTTTTCTATGTATGGTGTAAACCGAATCACAGGCACAGATGACATGATGCTGATTAGCCTGAGCGAAGCCGACCCAATCTTCATGGCCAAGACCCTGCGCGCCTTGGCCGACGCCGGGGTTGTGGTGGATATGATCAGCCAAAGCGCGCCTTTGGGTGGCAACATCCGCTTTAGCTTTACCGCCCCCCACGCCTTTTTTGAAGCCGCGCTGAAAGCCATTGGGCCTGAGGGCAAAACCCCCGGCCCCAAGCCGATGATTAGCGGCGGATATGCCAAAATATACCTCTATGGCGAAGAAATGGTAGACAGCGTGGGTGTGGCCTCACGCGCATTGGACGCTTTGTTGGAAGCCGGGCTGGAAATATCGCTCATCACCACCTCAGACCTGGACATCTCGCTGCTGTTGCGGCAAGAGGATGCAGATATTGCCACCGATATCTTGAATAAGGCATTTTCTTTATCATAAGGTCCTAAACAGGTAGATATCTTTCTATTCCTGCTTATTTCAAACATAAGGCCCGGAGAGCACTCATCACATGAGTCTCTCCGGGCCTTATGTTGTCATTATTTTGGCAGATGTTTTTTCGCATCGAACAAATGAATATAACTGGCGCTAGGCTACTCTTGGTAGAACAGGCGGAGGGCTGTGTTCACTCTATCGACACTACTATGTGAATCTACTCTAAAACAGCTTTGTGGTAAACCTTTTTGCCCTTTTTGATCACGAGACCCTTCGCGAGTTGCTGGCTGCCAATCACCATGGCCACGTCCTCAGCCTTCACGTCATCCAGCATCACGCCACCCTGCTCCACCAGGCGTCTCGCTTCCTTTTTGGAGGGGGCCAGCTTGCAGGCCACCATCAAATCCAGTAGGCCAATTTGGCCGTTTTCCAATAGGCCGGCAGCCAGGGCCGTGGTGGGCATGTCCTCGCCCACGCCACCGCCCGAGAACAGTTGCCGGGCGGTATTCAGCGCTTTTTCTGCCTCTTCGCGGCTGTGCACCACACTGGTCAATTCAAAGGCCAGTTTCTCTTTGGCGGCATTGATGGACGCCCCGTCGTTCTCTACCACGGCGTCAATCTCTTCCAGCGGCAGGCTAGTAAGCAGGCGCATGCAGTTTTTCACGTCCCCGTCATCAATGTTCCGCCAATACTGGAAAAACTCGTACGGTGGGGTCTTTTCCGGGTCAAGCCACACCGTGCCCTTCTCGGTTTTGCCCATCTTTTTGCCCTCGCGCGTGGTAAGCAAGGTAAAGGTAAGCCCGTATGCCTCGGCATTTTCTTTGCGGCGAATCAAATCCACCCCGGCGAGGATATTGCCCCATTGGTCGTTGCCGCCAAACTGCATGCGGGTGCTGTAATTGCGGTAGAGATGCAGGAAATCGAAACTTTGCAGCAGCATGTAGTTGAATTCCATGAAGGTGAGCCCGCGTTCCATCCGTGCCTTGAAGGCTTCCGTTGCCAGCATTTTGTTTACTGAAAAGCACACGCCGATGTCCCGCAAAAATTCCATGTAGTTCAGCGACAACAGCCAATCGGCGTTGTTCACCATCTGGGCCTGGCCGGGGCCAAACTCCACAAATTTTTCCATCTGGCGCATAAAGCACTGGGCGTTGTGGTCAATTTCCTCTCGCGTAAGCATCTTCCGCATGTCGCTTTTTCCGGTGGGGTCGCCCACCATGGTGGTGGCACCGCCCAGCAGGGCGATGGGCCTGTGCCCCGCTTGCTGCAAATGCCGCATCACCACCAACTGCAAAAAGTGGCCCACATGCAGGCTATCTGCCGTGGCGTCAAAACCAATGTAAAAGCTGATGGACTCTTTCCCCAAAATCTCGCGTATGGCCTCGGCATTCGTGGCCTGTGCCACCAAGCCGCGCTCTTCCAAGGTGGTGAAAACGTTGTTCGACATTCCTCTACTCCTTTTTTCTGCCACTGGGCAGGGATTACTGTTGTTGAGTGTATGATATGACAATATTAAAAAACTATATCGCTATTGTTTTGCCAATACAAGCATTTCATCGGCGTTGGCACGGGCGGCTTCGGTCACCTGATCGCCCGAGACGATGCGGGCCAGCTCATCCACCCGTTCCTCTCGGCCAAGCGGACGAATATTGGTGAAGGTGCGCCCGTTTTCCACCTGCTTTTCGATATAGAGATGGGCATTGGCATAGGCGGCTATCTGGGCGGTGTGGGTGACGCAAATCACCTGCCGCCCACCCGCCGTATCCTGCAACATCTGGCCAATTTTCCCGGCCGTCTGGCCCGATATTCCGGTGTCAATTTCATCATAGATGACCGTGGGCATGTCGTCCCGCTGGGCAAGCGCATTCTTTACCGCCAGCATCACGCGGGCCAGTTCGCCGCCAGACGCTATTTTTGCCAGGGGCCGGGGTTCTTCGCCCGGGTTTGCGGAAAACAGAAATTCTATCTCATCCTGCCCGCTGGGGCCAAGCGCAACCACATGATGCCTTAGGGCCATGCGCGCACCGGGCATGTTCAAAAAGGCCAAGGCGTCTTTGATTTCCCGGTAAAAACTCTCAAACGCATCTTTCCTCGCCTGGCTCAAGGCGTCCGCCATGCTCTGCACCCGCTTGCACAAAGCATCCTCCTCACGCGCAAGTTCTTCCAAACGCTGGCTGGACATCTGGATATTTTGCAATTCGTTCGCGGCTTTTTCCCCATAGGCAAGTATGGCCTCCACCGTGGGGCCATACTTTTGTTTTAGGCGGTAAAGCTGGTCCAGCCGGGCTTCAATCCCGTCTAGGGACTCCCCCTCGCCCGAATAGGCCGCCAGGCTATGTTGCAGTTCCCGCTCCCACTCCCGCGCCGAATAGAAGGCCTCCCGTAAGGAATCCGCCAGTTCCGTTAAAGGGCTGGCAATGGCGGCCGCGGCATCCAATTGGCCGGACGCCTGCCCCAAAAGAACCACGGCCCCTTCGGCGCCGTCCTCATCTCCAGAGAGTGCCAGGCAGGCGGCGTTCAAAGAATCCAGCAGGCTCTGGGCGTTCCGCACCAGGTTCCTGCGTTCCAGTAGCTCCTCTTCCTCCCCTGGTTGTAGGGCGGCACGTTCTATCTCTTCCGTCTCATACTGCAACAGCTCTATCTTTCTGGTTTTTTCTGCCTCATTTATGGAAAGGGTATCCATTTGCCGGCGCAACGCCACCAGAGATTGGTAGGCGGCAGTATATTCTTCCAGCATGGCCGCGTGTCCGGCGTATAAATCCAGCAAAGGCAGGTGCCTAGATTCTTGTGTAAGGCTGTGGGTATCGTGCTGGCCATGTATTTGCACCAGTGCCGCGCCAATCTCTTTCAGCACAGCAGCCGTGGCGGGCGCACCATTTACCCTGCATTGGCTCTTTCCCTCGGCCGAAATATCACGCTGCAAAATCAGCTCATCTTCGGGTGTGTAACCCAGTTCGTCCAGTTTTGCCCACAGCGCCGTATCCAACTCTTGGAAAGTGGCCCAGATTCGGGCTTTTTCAGCGCCACTACGCACCAAATCTTTGCTGGCACGGTTGCCCAAAATGGCATTGATGGAATCAATCATGATGGATTTGCCCGCGCCAGTTTCACCGGTAAGTACCGTAAAACCCGGGCCAAAGCAGATGTGGGCCTTTTCAATAACCGCCACATTTTCTATTGTAATTTCACTTAGCATCGTATTCCCCTGCTCCTCATTCATCCCGTGGCAGCCGAATAAAATCCTGCAAACGCTCACAAAGGGCAGCGGCCTCTTCTGGGCTACGCATCAGCACCATAAAGGTATTGTCTCCCGAGAGGGTACCCACCACGTCCCCCCACTCGGCGCTTTCGCCGTCAAACATCTCGCAGGCGGCATTGGCCATACCGGTGAGGCATTTTACCAATATGATGTTTCCCGATGTATCAGCGGAAAGCACGGTTTCCGTAAAAATCATTTCAAAGCGTCGCTGAACCGTGTTGTTTTTAATGAGTGTATAGCGCACAACACCATTTTTATCCACCGATTTCCCAATTTGCATTTCCCGGATATCACGCGAGATAGTGGCCTGGGTCACTTCAAAACCGGCTTGTTTCAGGCGGCCAATCAAATCCATTTGGGTTTGTATGGCCTCTTGCTGCACAAGCTGTGCAATGGCGCTTTGACGCGCATCTTTTTGTTTGTCACGCTCTCTGGGCACCTCGGTCACCTGCCTTTCAACTTATTATCGATGGCTTGTAGCTGGTTTGCATCGCTAAACTGCACCAGCGGCATGGTGTGTTCCGATTGATAAATCACCGCTTCGGCATGGTCTGGTAAGGTGTGGCTGGCGTGCCCATCATAGCTCACCAGCACCCTGTCTCCCCCGGCGCATTTGGAAACCACCCGCAGCACCCTGTCGCCCGCAAACACCATGGAGGGCATTTTGACGATGTGTGCACATATTTGTGTGGCAATAATGCCCCCCAGCCGGGCGTCTACAATGGGGCCCCCCGCACTCATGGAGTAGGCCGTGGAACCGGTGGGAGTGGCAAACACCACGCCGTCCCCCCGAAAACTGCTAATTTTCGTCTCATCGCAATAGATATCGACATTCACAATCCGTTCTGGCTGGGCTTTAAAAAAGGTGATATCATTGAGGGCGAAACCGGCATGCTCTGAACCAGTGATTTTAAAGGCCAGCATACTGCGGTTTTCCACCACATACTGCCCCGCCAGTAGGCGGCGTAGTTTTTCCAGTTCATCTTTTTCCAAGGCGGTGAGATAACCAAGACGCCCAAAATTGACGCCCAACACCGGTTTTTGGTGCTGCATGGCCTGCTGCGCCACATGCAAAATGGTGCCATCTCCCCCCAGGGTCACAACCAAATCACAGCTTTGCCACGCTTCACTACAGGAGCAAAAACCAACGTCTCCAAAGCCATATTTCTGATGTTCTTCCTCCATCACAATGGTTGCGCCCGCCGTAGCCAGGATGGACACAGCGTGTTCAGCCACCTGAATGGCATTTTTCTTTAGGGGGTTGGGCAACAAAAAGATTTTCATTCGCTCACTCCATGCAGGCCTTCCTGCGCATTCTGGGCAATGTCATCGGCCATTTCCACTTCCAAAGGCACAGCCGGACACTCTTTTTTGAGATATAATAAAAATTCAATGTTTCCCTCTGGCCCTTTGATAGGAGAAAAGGAGACCCCCGCCGAAGAAAACCCATTCTCTGCTGCATAGGCAGAAGCCTGCCGGATGGTTTGCGCGTGGACGGCAGGGTCTCGCACCACCCCTTTTTTCCCAACATGCTCCCGCCCCGCTTCAAATTGGGGTTTTACCAGGCAAACGCCTTCGGCCCCCTCTGCCGTAAGCGATGCCAAAACTGGAAACACATATTTTACAGAAATAAATGAAACATCTATGCTGAAATATTCGATTTTTTCCGGAATTGAATCGGGGTCCACATGGCGGATATTGCAGCGCTCCATCACCACCACACGGGCATCATTGCGCAGGCTCCAGGCCAATTGCCCATAGCCCACATCCACGGAATACACCTTTTGGGCCCCATTTTGTAGCATGCAATCGGTAAAACCTCCCGTGGAAGCCCCCACATCCATGCAAATTTTCCCCTGCGGCGTACAGGGAAATACCCTGAGTGCTTTTTCCAGTTTGAGGCCCCCCCGGCTCACATAGGGTAAGGTGTTCCCCCGCACCTCTACTATGGCATTGGGGGGCACAGTTTCACCGGGTTTTTCAGCTTTCACATCATTAATATATACAATTCCTGCCATCACAAAGCTTTTTGCCCGCTCACGGCTGGGGGCCAGTCCCTCGGCGTGTAGATACTGGTCTATTCGCATGAGGCAGCCCCACCGTCTTGCAATACAGCCTCGGCAATGGTGGCCGCGTCCAGACCCAGCTCTGCACGTAACTCTTCCGTAGTGGCATGGTCTATGCCGGTTTCGGGAAGCGCCAGGTGCAGATATCGGCCGTGAAAACCCGCCTGATATAAGTCGGCCAAAAGGTGCTCCCCAATACCGCCCCGGCGGATCCCTTCTTCTGCAAACAATACGGTTTTATAGGTGGCCAACTCCGCCACAAGCCCTGTAGGCAATGGGTGGATGACCACCATCTGGTACACGTCCACCATCGTATCTTGTTCGGCCAACATCTTCTCTGCTTTTAGCAGTTCTGCGGTTTCTGTGCCATAACTAATTAGGGCAATATTCGCATTATTATTTGATACAATTCTATCATACTCATTTTTGCTGCACGGTTTTTCCGCCAGCGGCGCTGGTTCAGTGCCCCGTGGATATCGGATGGCGCGGGGGCCTTGGTAGGCGGTGACCAACTGCTCCAGCCAATAACGGAGCTCGGCATAATTGCCGGGAGACACCAACGTTAGCTGGTGCTGGCTGAGGAAGGCGGCGTCGAAGATACCTTGATGGGTTTCCCCGTCCCCCGGCACAAGGCCTGCACGGTCGATGGCGAAGAGCACATCCGCGCGCGCCAACATCACATCATGAATAATTTGGTCGTATGAACGTTGTAAAAAAGTAGAATAAATGGCCACAACAGGCAAAAAACCCTCCGAGGTAAGCCCGGCGGCAAAACTGACGGCATGTGCCTCTGCCATGCCCACATCAAAAAACCGCTGTGGCCAGGCCTTTTTAAAATATTGTAACCCGGTACCATACTTCATGGCAGCCGTGATGGCGCACAGATTGGGGTTTACACCACCCAAATCCCGCAGCCTCTCTCCAAACACCGTGGAAAAAGAGTCCTTCGGTGAAATATCGGGGTCTCGCACTGTTTCCCGGTTGAAGGCCGAAACACCATGAAAAGCCCCAGGGTTC
>CAYYLW010000042.1:0-18874 GCA_964472465.1 uncultured Oscillospiraceae bacterium
CGACGAGTTTGCCGCCTTGGTGATGGATTCCATGGCCTACCAGATTGCCAAGGAGATTGGCGCGATGGCGGCGGCGCTGGAAGGGCGTATCAACGCCATTATCCTAACAGGGGGCCTGGCCTATTCTACCCGTTTTACCGGGGCCATTAAGCAACGGGTGGACCCCATTGCCAAGGTGATGACCTACCCCGGCGAGGACGAAATGGCCGCCCTGGCCGAAGGGGCGCTGCGGGTGCTGCAAGGCCAGGCGAAGGCGCTGGCATACAGGTAAGTAAAAGAAAGCCCCTCTGGCATAACCAGAGGGGCCTTCTTGCGCGCCGGGTGCCGGTAAAAAGCCGGGCGCCTTTGTACGGTGGTTGTGGCGGGCTGGCCGCTTTGGATGGAGGGACCGGTGTGCAGCCAGGAGCCCCTTTTTTGAGAAAGGAAAGGGGCTAAGCCAGCAGATCGATGTGGTGCAGGTAGCCCGCGCTGCCATTCTCCCGCAAAAAGAAGCTGGTGGAGCGCATCTGCCCTTGCATCTGCCCCGCGGCGTCGTTCATCTGGAACTGGGTCTCGGTCTCGCCCAGGTAGATGGCGCCCATGCCCAGCTCTTTGAGCGTGAAGAGCTGGTCTTGGCCGTTTTCGTCCCGGCTCCACACCCGCAGTTTGTCAAACACATCGTCGGTCTCGTCTATCCAGCCGTTTCCGTCTGTGTCGTAGGCGCGCAAATCGGCAAAGCCGTTGCCGCTTTGCGGGCCAAAAAGCTCACTGCCATCGTTGATGGTGCCGTCGCCGTTTTTGTCCAGCGCCAAAAAGCCGCTGCCGGGGCCCGCGAAGGAAATTTCGTCCATTTTGCCGTCCGCGTCCAGGTCAAAACGGAACTTCCGCTGGGTTAGGCTGGCCGCCGTGCCGCCGTAGTTCACCACAAGTGGGTCGCACAAGCGGCCACCGGGGTTGCCCCAGCCTATGCGGGCGCTGGTACGTTCATAAAAACTGCGGCTCATGTTGAGTTGCAGGTCGATGTCGATGGTTTTGCCATCGGCTGTTTTTACGCTGCCCTGCGCCCCGTAGGAAACCGCTTCGCTTTCGAACCGGGTTTTTTCATAGCGTATTTCGCCGCCCGGCGCGCGTAGGCCATTCAGCCTGATGCTGCCGCTTCCCTGTAGAATGCCCTCTGCCGAAAAAACATGTATCCGCCTGCCGGTGAGCTGATACACAAATTGGCGCAGCATTTCTAGCTTGAGCTCGTAGGGGTTGTGCGCCGTTTGGGGGGCGCCTGTGGTGCCCTCCACGGTTTCGCTGCGCTGGGGGGCCGTTTCCGCCCCGGCTGGGCCGCCGTTTTGGTCTGCGTTAGCCAGCCACAACTGGGCCGTTTCAGAAAATTCGGCCACCACTGCCTGCCTTTGTAGGGAAATCTGCTCTCTCACACCTCCTCCCCATGCTGAAACTTGCAGGCTCTCGCTCTCCGCTTTGAGGTAGGAGCGCTGGGCCGCCGTGTTCACCTTGTACGATTCAATAACCATGTTTACCTCCCTGTTTGGTGGTGTGTACACCAAAATACGGCGGGCGTCCATGCCGCCGCCTGCTGGGAAAGCAAAAAGGACGAAAGGAGCGGCGCCATTCTGCCTGTGCCGCGTTTCCCTGGGCCGGTTGCCTTGAGCGGGGCGCCCGGGCCGGGGCTTCTGTTCGCCGTTTGTGGGGCTTTGAATGGGGCCTCCTTTCGTTCGTTTCCATCCCTTGCAGGAAAATGAATAGTACCGGCATAATGTAACATCGTCAGAATGGAAATAAAGTTGAGAGTTTGCTATACTGGTAGAAAGCCAAAGTTTGGCCGCAAACTTTGTGTGCCTTGCCCCCTAAAGTTTTGTGGCAGGCGGCCGTAATGCGCAGAAGAAAGGCGAATAAACGATGAAAACTTGGATAAAAAATGGGAAGGTGCTGCTGTGGCAGCCGCATGGCCTGGTGGAGGAGCGGGATATTCTACTGGAGGATGGGGTGATTGCAGAACTGCTGGCTCCCGGCGGCCAGCACACGGTGGATACAGTTATTGACGCCACGGGCAAGCTGGTGATGCCAGGCCTCGTCAACTGCCACACACACAGCTACATGACCCTGTTCCGCAATTTTGCGGACGACCTCTCGTTTGAAGACTGGCTGTTTGGGCGCGTGATGCCGGTGGAGGACCGCCTTTTGGGCGAGGACGCCCACTGGGCCAACCTGCTGGCGGCGGCGGAGATGATACGCACCGGCACCACTGCCTATGCCGATATGCATATGTTTGCCGGGCAGAGCCTGCGCGCTGCCGAACAGAGTGGCCTGCGCGCGGTGATATGCCGGGGGCTGGCCTGCGGGCAGGACGATGCCGCGGGCGGGCAGCGCCGTTTACGCGAGGCGATGGAGGAGAGGGAGGCTGCGCGCAGCAGCGGGGCGCTGGCCAGCTTTATGCTGGGCCCCCACGCCATCTACACCTGCCATGAGGGCTATTTGCGGGAGCTGGTGGCCCTGGCCGAGGAGCAACAAATGGGCTTTCACATCCATGTGTCTGAGACCAAAAACGAGGTGGAGGCCTGCCGTGCCCAGCACGGCCAAAGCCCGGTGGCCTATTTGGCCCAGCTTGGCCTTTTTAGCCGCCCCACCCTGGCGGCCCACTGTGTGTGGCTGGATGAGGCAGATATTGCCCTTTTGCAAGAAAACCAGGTGAGCGTGGCCAGTTGCCCGGTGAGCAACATGAAACTGGGCAACGGGTTTGCCCCCTTTACCAAGCTGCAAAAGGCGGGGGTGAATGTGGCGCTGGGCACCGACGGCGCGGCCAGCAACAACACCCTGAACATGTTCCGCGAGATGACGGCGTTATCGCTGGTGCACAAGGCGGTGGATTTGGAGGCCCAGAGCGCCCCGGCGGCGGATGTGCTGCGCTGCGCCACCCTAAACGGCGCGCGGGCGCTGGGGCTGGCGGGCCAAGTGGGGGAAATTTCCCCCGGCCATAGGGCCGACCTTGTTTTGCTAGACCTAAACCGCGCCCAGTTCACCCCACAAAGCGACCCACTGACCGGCCTTGTGTATGCCGCCAATGGCAGCGAGGTGGACACCGTGCTGGTGGAGGGCCGGGTGCTGATGGAAAAAGGGGAGCTGAAAACCCTGGACGAAGAGCGGGTGTTCTTTGAGATGGAAAAGCTGCGGCAGAAATATCTTGTATAGGCCCCGCTGGGCATGGTAAAATATTCTGGTATGTGAAAACCACAAGGGTAGCAGGTTTTAGAGTGGATGAACGGATGGCTTGTTTATTTGCTCTTAGCATGATTGTGTTGCCCTGGAAAAAAGGAGGCAGACCCATGAGCGAGATTCGGGACATCAGCCAAGCGGAAAGTGGCCGCGTAAAAATTGAGTGGGCCGGGCGGCATATGCCCGTGCTACGCAGCATCAAAGAGGAGTTTGAAAAAGAGAAACCCTTTCAGGGACTGAAGGTGGCGCTCTCCATCCACCTGGAGGCCAAAACGGCCTTCCTGTGCAAAACCTTGGCCGCCGCCGGGGCCGAGATGTACATCACCGGCAGCAACCCCCTCTCCACCCAGGACGATATCGCCGCGGCCCTGGCCGCCGAGGGGCTGAATGTGTTTGCCTGGCATGCCGCCACTCCAGAGGAATACCAAAACCACCTGCGCCGTACCGTGGAAAACGGGCCGGACGTGGTGATAGACGACGGGGGAGACCTGGTGAATATCTTGCACCAGGAATACCCGCAGCTTTGCGAAAAGGTGATAGGCGGCTGTGAGGAGACCACCACCGGGGTGATTCGTTTGCAGGCGATGGACAAAGAGGGGGTGCTGCGTTTCCCCATGATGCTGGTGAACGATGCCCAGTGCAAGCACTTTTTCGATAACCGCTATGGCACAGGCCAATCCGTGTGGGACAGCCTGAACCATGTTACCAACCTGTGCGCCGCGGGCAAGCAGGTGGTGGTTAGCGGCTATGGCTGGTGCGGCAAGGGCGTGGCCATGCGGGCCAAGGGCCTGGGTGCGCGGGTCATCGTGACCGAGGTGGACCCGGTGAAGGCCATAGAGGCCATCATGGATGGCTTTGATGTGATGAGCATGGCCGCCGCCGCCCCCCTGGGGGACGTATTTGTGACCGTGACGGGCTGCCGGGACGTCATCACCGAACAGGATTTCCTCAAGATGAAGGACGGGGCCATTCTCTCGAACGCGGGGCATTTCAATGTGGAAATTGATGTGGCCCGCCTGGCCGAGATGGCCACCGAGACCAAACAGCAGCGGCCTAGTGTTCAGGGTTTTAAAATGCCAAACGGGAACTGGCTGTCCTTGATTGGCGAGGGGCGGCTGGTGAACTTGGCCGCAGGTAACGGGCACCCCGCCGAGATAATGGACATGAGCTTTGCCGTGCAGGCCAAATGCGCCGAATACATGGTGAAAAACCGCCCGGCACAAAAGATTAACAAGGTGCCGCCGGAAATTGATTTTGAGGTGGCCAGCCGGAAACTACGCTTCGAAGGGTACTCCATCGATACCCTCACTGCCGCCCAGAAAAAATATCTGGACAGCTGGAAAGCTGAATAGAGGCCCACCTAGAACAAAAAACAGCCGCCCTTTGGTGTAAAACCAAAGGGCGGCCGACGTTTGTACAAAACCGGGAGGAAACAGGTTCCGTCTTTCTATAAGAGGGCGCTATTTCCCGGCGGGCATCTTGGCGGCGGTCAGTTTTTTAATCACCAGCAAGGAGCCCACCACCAGTGCCAGGCCAATTGGCAACACAATGAAAATGTTTTGAATGAGGCCGGCCAGGATGAAGCAGACGAAGGAGATAGCAGCCACCACCATGGCATAGGGAATTTGGGTGGAGACATGGACGATGTGGTTGACACGTGCGCCCGCCGAAGCCATGATGGTGGTGTCGGAGATGGGGGAGATATGGTCGCCACACACAGCGCCTGCCAATATGGCGGAGATGGAGATGGTGGCCAGGCTGTTCATGTTGCCTATTTGGCCAAACACTGCCAGCGCAATGGGGATGAGAATGCCAAAAGTGCCCCAGGAGGTGCCCGTGGCAAAGGCCAGGCCCACCGCAATGAGGAAGAAGATGGCCGGAATAAAGGTGAAGCTGATTTGGTTGCTGCTGACGAGGACCCGCACAAACTCGCCCGCGCCTAGGCCGTCGCGGCAGTAGGAGCCAATGGCCCAGGCCAGGCAGAGAATCATGATGGCGGGCACCATCTGCCGGAAGCCATCGGGCAGACAGGCGGCAAATTCCTTAAAGGTGAGCACCCGGCGTATCATGTAGAAAACGAAGGTGATAACGAGGGCGACCAGAGAACCCAGAGAGAGGCCCACAGGGGCGTCGCAGCCAGCAAAAGCGTCCAGGAAGCCTACGCCATCAAAAAGGCCGCCGGTGTACAGCATACCCGTCACACTGCATATCACCAAGATAAGGACAGGCAGCACCAGGTCAATCACTTTTCCTTTTGCGTTGGGGGTATCCAAAGTGCCGTATTCGTCACCCGTTCCGCCGAATAGGTCGCCTTCGGCGGCCAAGGCTTCATACTTTTTCATTAGAGAAAAATCAAAGTTCATCAGCGAGATGCCCACCACGAACGCGATGGTGAACAGGGCGTAAAAATTGTAAGGGATGGACTGGATAAATAAAGTGATGCCCTGCCCTTCGTCGGCATAGGAGGCCACGGCCGCCGCCCAAGAGGAGATGGGGGCAATGATACAGATGGGCGCGGCTGTGGCGTCTATAATATAGGAAAGTTTTGCCCGGGAAATCTTGTATTTATCGGTCACCGGGCTCATCACACTGCCCACGGTGAGGCAGTTGAAATAGTCGTCCACAAAAATAAGAATGCCCAGCACAAAGGTGGAGAGAAGCGCCCCACGCTTTGATTTGATGCGCTGCGAGGCCCAGCGCCCGTAAGCCGCAGAGCCCCCGGCCTTGTTCATCAGCGCCACCATAATGCCCAGGATAACCAGGAAGATGAGGATGCCGATGTTCCACGACGAGATAAAGGTGTCGATGATAGAGGTGGTGGCCAGCACGGGGTTAAAATCGGCATACAGGAATGCCCCGGTGACGATGCCCACGAACAGCGAGATGTACACTTCCTTGGTGATGAGTGCCAGCACAATGGCCACCACAGGGGGCAGCAAAGACCAAATGGTGGCGTAAAAACCGCTTTGGTATTCGCCCTCGGCCGCGGCCAGCACCACAGTGGCCCCCAGCGCCAGCACAAGGCAAACCAGCAAGCCCATCCGCAGGGCCTTTTTTAGTTGTATGGTCACAGTAGTTCCTCCTTTTTTTACACTGGCCCCACAAAACCCTGGCCAGTTTGTACTTGCCCACAAGATACCCATAAAAAGATACCATGGCTGGGCGGATGCCGTCAAGCGGCCCGCGCCTGTTCCCCCGGCCCAGTGGGCAGGCGCGGAGTTTTTGGCGGTTTTTTTGGCCAGTGGCTTGACAAAAGAGAAAAAGAAAGCTAAAATAGTTAAGCAAACTTAATTAAATACGGTGAACAAAGGAGGGCGGGCATGAACTTGATTGATGCCTTTGACCGTACATACTACGCCCTAACGCTAAACGAACTGAGGATGATGAACCAGACCCCTGCCAGGCCGGAACTGAGTTACAACACCATGCTGTACTTGCATTTAATTGTGTATAAAGAGGATTGTACGGTGAGCTTTTTGGCCAGCGCTTTGCATGTTTCCAAGCCCGCGGTAACCGCCAAGGTAAACGAATTGCGGCGCCTGGGGCTGGTGGAAAAGCGGCAAAGCGAAACCGACAAACGCGTGTATTACCTGCGCCCCACCCCGCAGGTGCAACAGGACTACCAGCTTTACGATAGCCTTTTCTACCGGGCCTTGGAACGGGCCCAGGCGGCCTTTGGCCCAGAGGAAAACAAGCTATTCAGCCAAATGCTGCAAACATTTTGTAAGGAGTTTTCGAAAATTGAAACAGAAGAATATCCTGGCGCAGAAATTTAATTTTGCCTCCCTGCTCAAGTTTTCCATGCCCACCGTGGCCATGATGATTTTTTTATCGATGTATACGATGGTAGACGGCGCGTTTGTCTCCCGTTTCGTCAGCACCAGTGCGCTTTCGGCGGTGAACCTGGTGTACCCCATTGTCAGCGTGGTGATTGCGGTGGGGGTGATGCTGGCCGCGGGTGGCAGTGCCGTGCTGGCCAAGGAGATGGGGGAGGGCAAGGCCCTACAAGCCAGGCAACACTTCACCTTCATCGTTTTGGTGGGCGTGGCCCTTGGCTTGCTTATCACGGTGCTGGGCCTTACCTTTATCCAGCCGCTTTTGCGCTTTTTGGGCGCGAACGAGGCGCTATACCCCCTGTGCCGGGACTACATGATGATTCTGCTGGTGTTTGTGCCCATGAGTGTGCTTCAGGTGTTGTTTCAAACCTTGTTTGTTACGGCGGGGCACCCCGGTATTGGGCTGGCCGTCACCTTGGCTGGGGGGCTGGCCAACGTGGTGCTGGACTATGTATTCATCGTACCTATGCAAATGGGTATAGGGGGTGCGGCGCTGGCCACCGGCATTGGTTACTGCATCCCGGCGGTGTTTGGCCTTGTGTATTTTTCGCTAAAGCGCAGAGGCACCCTGTTTTTTGTAAAGCCCCGGTTCGACGCTACCATGTTGCTGGCCAGTTGCTCCAACGGCTCTTCCGAAATGGTGACAAACCTTTCCACGGCGGTTACCACCCTTCTTTTCAACATCATGATGATGCAATACATGGGCGAGGACGGCGTGGCGGCCATCACCATTGTGCTGTATGCGCAATTTTTCTTGATGGCGGTGTACCTGGGCTATTCCACCGGTGTGGCCCCGGTAATCAGCTACAATTTTGGTAGGCAGGACGCCGTGCAACTAAAGAGCGTGTTCAAAACCAGCCTGTGGTTCATTGGGGGGCTTTCTGTCCTCACCTTTTTGGCGGCCGAGGTGTTTTCCGGCACCATTACCAGCCTGTTCACCTCCCCGGCAAGCCCGGTGTACGGCCTGGCGGTGGAAGGCTTCCACCTGTTTGCCTATAGCTTCCTGTTTGTGGGCATCAATGTTTTTGCCTCGGCGCTTTTTACCGCGTTTTCCAACGGGAAGGTGTCGGCCCTGCTTTCGTTTTTGCGCACTTTCGTGTTCATTGTGCTGGCCTTGCTGCTGCTGCCGCAGTTTATTGGCATAGCGGGCATCTGGCTGGCTATCCCCTTGGCCGAACTACTGGGCATTCTATTTTCCGCCTTTTTCCTGGTGAACCGCCGCAAGATATACCAGTATGCCTAGCGGCGGGCTAAGCCGCTCTGGGGCAAAACACCGTTCGCTTTCTTTTCAACAAAAAGATGCAGCCGGCTCACAACCGGCTGCATTTTTTTGTGTGTTGCCTGGGTGCCTTACTGGGCAGAGGTCCGCCCACAACAGGCTTGGTTTTGAGCATTGCGGGTGCTGTTCCGCCCTTGGCCGGTTGCACGGTTGCCTGTGGCGCGGTTGCCCGTGCAGCCGTTACGGTTTGCGCAACTGCCATCCCCAGCACAGTTACCCCCGGTGGGGCAATTTTCGCTATTGCTGCAAACGCTGGTGCCAGCCTGCCCCCTGCCATAGCCCTGCCCGGCGTTTTCGCCGCGCCCGCTGGCGGCAAAAGCTGTCACGGTCATGGCGCTTACCATCAACAGCACGGCCCCTACAACGGCCATTTTTTTCAGTAGTTTCATCCGATACTCTCCTTTTTTTGTGTGATTCTTTGGGGTTTTCCCGTTTCCTATCATGCTAGAACTTTGTGGCAAAGATGTGTCTTTTTGGGTGAGAATTTGTGCAGAAGGGGCTAAAAATCCAGGGTGAAGCGTGCGCCGCCCTCCGGCGGGTTTTCGGCGCGTAAAACCAGGCTATGCCGCTGGGCGATTTGCTGTGCAATGGCAAGCCCCAGGCCCGTGCCGGAGGGGCCGTCTGCCGTGGCAGGGCGGTAAAAACGGTCGAAAATATAGGGCAGGGCGTCGGGCGGGATACCGGGGCCCTCGTCTTGTACGATGAGCTGCTGCCCGCTGAAACGCAGCCAGACGGTACCGTTTTTCGGGGAAAATTTGATGGCATTATCTAGCAAAATCAGCAGCATCTGCCGCAAACGCCCATAGTCCCCCAGGAAGGGGCGGGTTTCGGCCTGGCCATCCAAGCGGATAGAAACCTGTTTGTCACGGGCCATCTGGGTGGCGCTGCGCAAGGCGTCCTGGGCCAGTTCACAAAGGGAAATCTCGTTTTTTTCAATGGCGAAATCGGCATTTTGCAGGCGGGAAAGGTCCAGCAATTCCCCCACCATACGTTCCAGATATTTGGTTTCTTGTAGCATTTGGGCGTGGTATTCTTCCACAAGGGCGGGGTCTGTTACCACCTTATCGGCCAAGGCCTCTAAAGAGCCGCGAATCACCGTGACGGGGGTGCGTAGCTCGTGGGAGACGTTGGCCACAAAATCCTGCCGGATACGCTGCATACGCAGGGCATCCTCGGCCTGTTTGGCGGTGATGGGCGCGGCGAAACGACGGCTGAGCCAGACCGCCAGCACAAACGATAAGCAGAGTGCCAGCGCCATGCTGATGCACAATAGCAAAAGGCCCTGGGCCGTGGCTTCGTTCACGCCGTAGAGGGGGGCGTGTAGCAGCACGGCGCCCTGCATCTGCCCGCCACTGCCCAAAATGGGCACCCCCACCGTGAGGGTTGGCTGGGCCAGCAGGCCGCTAAAACCCTGGCTGAATACCGTTTTGTTTTGCAGTACCTCCGCCACAATTTGGGCAGCGCCGCTGGGTAGCTCGCTACAGTGCTGGGCCCCGCAGGCCCCGGCAGAGCCGCCCGCCCCCCTGCCTGCCATCAGCAAGCTGCCGTCCGGTTCCACAATCCAGGCGTCTGCCCCGGCCACATCGCTGAGAGAGCGTAAATAGGCGCCATAGCCCCCCTGCCCGCTGCCCCGGCCCTGCCCAGGGCCCTGGTAGGTGGCCACTGTTTGGGCAATGGCCTGGGCGCGGGTTTCTAGCTCGCTTTTTCGTAGGTTGAGGGTGTGGCTGCGGAACAGCAGGGTGAATACACCGCCCATCACAAGGGAAAAACTTAAAAGCGCCAGCGCAAAATACACACTTAGCTTCCGCACAATGGGGTTTTTAAACATGGGATATCACCTCGAATTTGTACCCCACCCCCCAAATGGTTCTAATCTCCCAGGCGGGGTGAGCCACCTCGTCCAGCTTGGCGCGCAGGCGCTTGATGTGGCTATCCACGGTGCGGTTGTCTCCATAATAATCGTAGCCCCACAGGGAGTTTAGCAGGTTATCGCGCGAGAATACTTTGTTTTGGTGTGTGGCCAGGGTCCACAAAATCTCGGTTTCCTTTTTGGTGAGGGGGATGGGCTGGCCGCCCACCGTGACGCTGTAGTCGTCCAGGCAGATGCGCAGGTTTTCGCAGGAAAAGCACTGGGCGGTCTGCTCCTCCCGGACGATACGCCGCATCACGGCCTTTACCCTGGCCATCACCTCGCCGGGGGAAAAGGGCTTCACAATATAGTCGTCTGCCCCTATTTCCAGCCCCATAATTTTTTCATAATCCTCCCCGCGCGCGGTGACCATGATGATGGGCACGCGCGACTGACGGCGTATCTCCCGGCACAGGGCAAAGCCGTCCATGCCGGGCATCATCACGTCCAGCAGGAGAATGTCGGGGGCTTCGGCCACAAAGAGGGCCAGGGCCTGGGTTCCGTCTAAGGCCACCACCGGGGTATAGCCTTCCTTTTTCGCATATTCCTCTAGAATAGAGGTGATTTGCCGGTTGTCGTCTGCAATTAATATCTTTGGCAAGGGCGTCGCCTCCATTTCCTGTGATACAGCCTAAACCAAACATGTGGCGTTTTTGTGGCGCGGGGCAAAAGGAAGTTCCCTTATACCGGAATTACTGGCCCAGCACGAAGAAAAACACATAGGCCCCGGCGGCGCAAAGGCTAAGCACTAGTGCCAGCGGTAGCAAGATGCGAAACCGCGTGTGCCTGGTTTTGTGCCGGAAGCAGAACATTCCGGCAAAGGCGCCCAGGCCGCCCAGCAAAAAGGCACAGCCCAGCAGGGTCTTTTCGGGCACGCGCCGCGCGCCTGTTTGGGCCTTTCTCTTATCAATGCCATACAGCAGAAATACGGCCAGGTTCCACAGCAGCCATAGGCCCAGTACAATCAGGTTCCAGGTGTTCAATGCGCAGGCCCTCCTCTTGGTTTTCTTTCCACTTTACCACAATCCCCGGCGGCCTGTCTTGCTTTTTTGGGCCGGTGGGTGGACAGCGCAAGGGCAAAACCAACAACAGCAAGAAAAAACCGCCCGCCGTATGTTCCTACGGGGGGCGGCCAGATGAAGCGGTATAGTTAGGGTTTTTGTGCCCGGGCAGTGCCAATATAATCTGGGTTTGGGGCGCTGCCGCCAAAACGGTAGGGCAGGTTGTCTATCTCCACGCCCAAGGCGTCCACCACGGCGTTGATGACCGCCGGGGCCGAGGGCACCACGGCCACCTCGCCAATGCTCTTGGCGCCGTAGGGGCCGGTGGGCTCGCCCGCCTCCACAAAATCCACCTGGATATGGGGCATTTGCACCGCCCGCAGAAGGGGGCTATTCACAAAGCTATCGTTATGGCTTTGGCCCTCTTCGTCGAAGGCCAGGCCCTCGCACAGGGCGTAGCCCAGCCCCATGTGGATGCCGCCATGCAGTTGCCCTTCCAGGGACATGCGGTTGATGACCCGGCCCACATCGTGCACAGCCACATAGTCTGTAACGGTAACGTTGCCGCTTTCTTTTTCCACTTTTACTCGGGCCATGTGCGCGCCGTAGGAGGTGGGCCCGGCGGGCATGGCATAGGTTTCTTGGCAGATAATCTCCCGGTGGGAGACGTTTTGGGCGTGCACCATAACCTCGGAAAGTAAGGTGAGCTGCCCGGTTTTGGCAGAGCGGACGCCCCCCTCTTCCAGCGTGAGTTGCCCGGCGTCCTCTTCCAGCAGGAGGGCTGCTTCGGCCAGCAGCTCGGCCTGGGTGGCCTCGGCGGCTTTTTTGGCCGCGCTGCCCGCCACATAGATGCCGTGGCTGGAATAATCCCCAAGGTTCCAGGGGCAGGCCTCGCTGTCGGCCTCGATGACGGCCACCCATTCCGGGGGAATTTTCAGCACGGAGGAGATGATTTGCACCTGGGCCGTCACAGAGCCGTTGCCCATATCGTGGCTGCCGGTATACAGCACACAGGTGCCGTCCTCATTCATCTTCAGCATTAGGCAAATTTGGTCCCGGTGGGCGCCAAAGCAGCCGTTGCCGTGGGCCCCCATGGCAAGCCCGGTACCAATGTAGTATTTGCCGTCCTCGTCCGGTAGAGGGGGCCAGTTTTGGGCCAGCTCCTCGGCGCGGCGCAGGCAGTCCAGCGGACGGGGGTTGCCCAGGGGGTAGAAGCCGATGGGGTCTTTGGCGTCGGGCTCTACTAAGTTTTTACGCTGGAATTCCGCGGGGCTTAGCCCCAGGGCCCGCGCAATTTTTTGGAACTGCCGCTGCTGGCCAAAAAAAGCCTGGGGCGAGCCGTAGCCCCGCATGGCCCCGGCGGGCGGGGTGTTGGTGTACACCGGTTTCCCGGTGAAACGCAGGTTGGGGCATTTGTAAATTTTGAACACCTTGTGGCTCATGGCGCCCATCACGTTGAGGGCGCTGCCCGCATAGGCGCCGGTGTTGGTGAAGATGCGGATGTCCTGCGCCACAATGGTGCCGTCGTTTTTTACGCCGGTGCGCAGATACAGCACGGATGCATGGCGGGTGCGGGTGCTGCTGATACACTCCTTGCGGTTATATTCCAGCCGTACTGCCCGCCCGGTGCGCATGGCCAGCAGGGCGGCCACCGGCTCCAGCGTCATTTCCAGTTTGCCGCCAAACGCGCCGCCAATGGCCGGGCTTACCACCCGGATATGGCTCATGGGCAGGCCAAAAATGCGCGAGAGGATGATGCGGTAGGCAAACACGTTCTGGTTGGGGGAGGTGACGGTGAGCTTGCCGCTATGGTCGTAGTTTGCCAGGGCAACGTGCCGCTCCAGCGCGGCGTGGTGGATGGGCGGGGTGGTGTAGCGGTCCTCAAAAATTTGGTCTGCCTGGGCAAAACCCTGCTCCAAATTCCCCGCGGTGTGCGAGATGGTGGTGAGGACATTGCTGTTTCCATGCAGGGGGTAGGCCTTTTCTTTGGCGGCCTCCTCCAGGTCTGTGTAAAAGGGAAGGGGCTCATACTCCACGTCAATCAGTGCAAGGGCCTGGCGGGCAATCTCGGGGGTGGTGGCGGCCACGGCGGCCACCCTATCGCCAACAAAGCGCACGGTGTCGTCAAAAATGCGCTCGGTATCAGGGATTTGATGCTCGAAAAAACGGGTGGCGCTGTTGAACAGCACGCCGGGGTCCTCCCGGTGGCACACCACATCCAGCACGCCGGGCAGGGCCTTGGCCTTTTCGGTGCAGATGGATTTGATGCGCGCGTGCGGCAGGGGGCTGAACAGCACGGCGGCGTGCAGCATGCCAGGCAGGCTCATATCGCCCACGTACTGTTTTTGGCCGGTTACCTTCAGCGCGGCGTCCCGGATGGGCAGGCTGTTTCCAATTTCGCTGTGGTGGCTCATTGTGCACCCTCCTTCATCCGCTGTGCGGCCAGTTGCACGGCCTCCACAATTTTCACGTAGCCCGTGCAGCGGCACAGGTTGCTGTTTAGGGCCTTGCGAATGGCGGTCTCGTCGGGGCTTGGGTTTTTGTCCAGCAGGGCTTTGGCGCTCATCACCATGCCGGGAATGCAGTAGCCGCACTGCACCGCCCCGGCGTCGATAAACGCCTGTTGCACAGGGTGCAATTCCCGGCCCTGGGCCAGCCCTTCTATGGTAACCACCTGTTTGCCCTGCAAATGAGAGGCTTTTACGGCACAGGAGTTCATGGCGTTTCCGTTCACAATCACCCGGCAGGCGCCACAGTTGTGGGTGTCGCAGCCGCATTTGGTGCCGGTAAGGCCCAGTTTTTCACGTAAAAGGTAGAGAAGTGTCCAGTCGGGTTGGGCCAAAAGGCTCACTTCGGCCCCGTTCAGGGTAAATACAATGGTCTCCATGTATGCTCTCCTTCTGTGTAGGGCAAGGATGATGCCGTCACGAATATTCATTATATCACTATAAGAATATGATTTCTTTTAAAATAGCATGTTTTGCAGAATTTCGCAAGTGTTCCGCTGGTTTCGGGCCTGCTTTTTCGGTTTTCACCAAAACGGGTGGCTTTTTTTAGAAATACCAACGAAACCGGAAAAACTTAGGCGGCAGACCGCCTAGCCCACGGGGGAACAAAATGACGCAAAAAAATATCCCCACCGGCTGTGGGGACAGAAACTGTGTGGAGATGGATTTTCGGGTTGTAGGCAGGGCCGCAGGGCGGTTTAGAGCAGGGCGAAATGCCCGCTCTCGAACAGGCCGGCGATTTGGCAAAGGCAAAAGGGATGCCCCGCCGGGTCCAGCATCACGGTCCAATCTTTTGAAAATTGCTGCGGTGCCGGTGTGGCGCCACACAGGGTGGCATGCTGAACGGCTTTTTCCAAATCTTGCACGGCAAAATCCAGATGGGCCATCTGCTGCTGGGCCTCTGCCTCTTGCGGCCATATGGGGGGCGTGTAGGCGGGGTTATACTGAAAGGTGAGGCCGGGGTAGGCCCCCTGCGGCCTGCCCGGTGCGCCCAGGCAGGCCCATTCTTCATTGTGAAAGGCGATGGCCCACCCCAGCAGCTTGGCATAGAAGGTGGCCAGCGCAAAAGGGTCTTGGCAATCGATGGTAAAGGAGTACAGTTTGATGTTTGGTGTATCCTGCATGGTTAGGCCTCCTGTGGGGGGATGGAGTGCGTGCTATCTTGGAAAAGGCATAGCATCATTTTTATACAGTATAGCAAACCGGGGCATAAAAGGAAACCATTTTCCGCCCCGGCGGCATTTTTTGCCACATCCTTTGCCTACAGGGGTAGCGTAAAGGTGAAAGAGGCACCCCCGGCGGCATTGTTTTCGGCCCGGATGGTGCCGCCGTGCGCCTCCACGATGGATTTGCAGATATTCAGCCCCAGGCCCATGCCCCGCTGTTTGTCTCCGGTGGCTTTGCCCGAGGTAAAAAACAAATCGAACAATTGGTCAAGCGCCTCTTTGGGAATGCCGCCGCCGTCATCACTAACGGTGAGGGAGAAAATTCCGTCCCCGGCCTGGTAGGCCACCCTGACGGTGCTGCCTTCCCTGGTGTGGCGGAAGGCGTTATCCACCAGGTTGATGATGACCTGGAGGATGAGCTGGGCGTCCATGGGAACAAAAAGGCTTTCCTGGGCTTGTTCGGCTTCTAGGCGGCGGCCACCACTGCGTTTTTCCACCTTGGCCAGGGCGGCGGCCACCACCTCATCGGCCAGTTCCGGTTTTTTGCTCACAGACAGCCGCCCATCCTGGATGCGGGTCATGTTCAACAGGTTTTCCACCAGCCCGGAAAGCCACTGGGCCTCGCTGGAAATATCGGCCAGCACGTCGCGCAGGGTTTCCTGTTCCACGTTTGGCAGGTTTTCCAGCAAAAAGCTACTGCCGCCCGCTATGCCGGTAAGCGGGGTGCGCAAATCGTGCGAGATGGCCCGCAGCAGGCTGGCGCGCAGTTGTTCGGCGTTGGCCCGCACCGCCATCTCGTTTTTTGCCTCCAAAAGGCTCTGCTTTTCCAGGGCCAGGGCGCATTCGGCCAGCATGGCCACCAGCAGGTTTTTTTCAAAGGAATCCAGCTTTTCCCTTTCGGCCATGGCAATGCCAATCACGGCAAAAACCGTGTCGCCGCTTCGGATGGACATATACAGGGCCTTGGTGCCGGAGAGGGTATCGGTGGAGGCACCCGCATGTTTGTTGTTGGTATACACCCACTGTGCCACGGCGTATTCATCGCTGGTTTGGTAGAGGTGTGTGTTTTCCCCGCTGGGGCTTTGCACCACGGCTTGGCCCAGCCCGCCGTTTTCGGCGGGGTACAGGATGATGGTGCGTTCCAGCAGTTTGTAAATTTGCCGCACGCTTTCCTGCAAGATACCGGGGCGATCCTTGGCTTGCTGTAATTTTTGGCTGGTTTCCAGCAGCACCCCCGTGCGGTGGGCCTGCTGGGCCGAGAGGAGGGCCTGTTCCTTCACACGTTTGGTAAAGGTGCTGGTGATGAGGGCAGAGGCGAACATGATGACAAAGGTGACCGGATAGCCGGGGTCATAGGCGGCCAGGGAATAGTAGGGCTGGGTGAAAAAGAAGTTGAACAGGAGCACCGCCAGTATGGAGGAGATCAGGCTGTAAATTTTGCCTTGGGTGATGACGGCCGTGAACAGGGAGGCCAGGATGTAGATGGTGATGATGTTGGCCTCGCCAAAACCCAGGCGCACAAACAGCAGCCCCAGCAGGGTGGCGGCGCCCAGGCAGGCCAGGGCGCGCAGAGAATCGGCCAGCACCAGCAACGGGCCCTGCTGCCACCGCTGGCGTTTTTTGCGGCGGGGCCTGCCGGTTTTCCGCATCTCGTTAGGAATGACAAAAATTTCCAGGTGCGGAGCATAGGTGGACAGCTTATCCACATAATTGGCGGGGCAAAACCCCAAAATGCGCCGGGTGGCCGGGCGGCCCATCACCAGCTTGGAAACCCCGCTTACGCGGGCATATTCCGCCACCTGCTGGGGCACATCGTCCCCATACACCGTGGCGATGCGGGCGCCAAGCTGTTCGGCAAGGCGCAGGTTCTCCCGCAGCCGCTGGCGGTCGGCCTCTGTGGTGTTGGCAAAATCGGAGGTTTCCACAAACAGAGCGGTGAAGGCCCCGTGGAAGGCTTCGGCCAGCTTGGCGGCCACCCGCACCACCTTGGCGTTGGAGGGGGAACTAGACAGGCACATGAGGATGTGTTCCTCGGTGGCATAATCGGTGTGGGGGGAAAAACTTCGGTTTTTCTCCACCTCCAGGTTCACCCTATCGGCCGTGCGGCGCAGGGCTATCTCGCGCAGGGCAATCAGGTTTTCCGGCATAAAGAAATTTTCCAGTGCCCGCCTGGCCTGCTTTTGGCCGTATATTTTTCCCTCGTCCAGCCGGGCGATGAGGTCAGCCGGCTCAATGTCCACCAGCTCCACCCGGTCGGCGCTATCAAACACATGGTCTGGCACCCGTTCGCGCACGGCCACCCCGGTGATGGCCTCAATGATGTCGTGCATACCTTCCAGATGCTGCACGTTTACGGTGGTGTACACGTCGATGCCCATCCGCAGCAGCTCTTCCACATCTTGATAGCGTTTTGCGTGGCGGCTGCCCGGGGCGTTGGTGTGGGCCAGCTCGTCTACCAAAATGAGCCCCGGGCAGCGTTTGAGAGCGCTGTCCAGGTCAAATTCATGGAAGGTGGCAGAGCGGTACACCACCTCTAAAGGGGGGATTTGCGGGAAGCCCTCCGTCAGGGCGGAGGTGGCCGGGCGCTGGTGCGGTTCCACATAGCCAATCACCACGTCTGCCCCAGCTTTTTTTAGGGCCCAGGCCTCCTCCAGCATGGCGTAGGTTTTGCCCACCCCGGCGGCATAGCCAAAGAATATTTTCAGCTTCCCCTTGCTTTTTTGCGGCTCCTCTTGCAGGGGTTCCCCTGGCAGTGCCACCGGGCTTGGTTTTAGTTCCGTCATGTGTTTCCTCCACCCAGTTTCCTGGCCATGGTTTGCTTGCCCTTTATTATACCATCCCCAGTTCTTTTGCGATATCCAAATTCACCAGCAGCACATTCACCGTCTCCTCGCCAAACAGGCCAAAGAGTTTGCCGGTGGTGTTGGCGTCCACCAGTTCTTGCAGCCGGCTTTGGGGCAGGCCGGTGGCCTCGGCCAGGGCGGGCAATTGTACAAGGGCGGCCGCGGGCGAGATGTGCGGATCCAGCCCTGAGCCGGAAGCGGTCAGCAGTTCGGCGGGGATATCCCCCCGTTGCACACTGGGGTTCCGGGCCAGAAAAGCGGTGATGTCCGCCTCCACCCGCTCGGCCAGCGCCGGGTTCGAGGGGGCGTAGTTGTTTGAGCCCGTGGCCACCCCGCCGTAGCTTCCATCCTCTTTTTCGGCCTTTGTATATACATTGTAGTTCACCGCCGAGGGGCGGGCCTGCAAAAAGCGGGGGTCTGTGAAGGTTTGGCCCACCAGGGCCGAGCCAATGGCCTGCCCGTTGTTGTACACAAGGCTACCGCCCGCCTGGCGAGGGAAGAAGAGTTGCCCCAGGCCCGTGAGGGCCAGAGGGTAGACCAGGCCACACAGCAGAAAGAACACAAGGGCCAGCAGTAGCATGGTGCGCAGGGGGCGCAGAAATTTCTTGGAATCCATTTTCGTTCTCCTTTTGTTTGCCAAGGTTGCCTTATAGCCCAATCATGCGCAGCAGGGGGGCAATGAGCAAATCGATGAGTTTGATGCCGACGAAGGGGGCCAGAATACCGCCCAGGCCAAAAATACCCATGTTCCGTAGCAGCAGCTTTTCGGCGCTCATCGGCGTATATTTTACGCCCCGCATGGCCAGCGGAATGAGCAGGGGAATGATGATGGCGTTGAAGATGAGCGCCGAAAGAATGGCGCTGTAAGGGGTGGCCAGATGCATGATGTTCAGCGCCTGCATCTCGGGGATAGCGAGCAGGAAGATGGCAGGGACGATGGCGAAATATTTGGCGATATCGTTGGCCACGCTGAAGGTGGTGAGGGAGCCGCGGGTGATCAGCAGTTGTTTGCCTATCTCCACCACATCCAAAATCTTGGTGGGGTCGCTGTCCAAATCCACCATGTTGGCGGCCTCTTTGGCGCTGGTGGTGCCGCTGTTCATCGCCAGCCCCACATCGGCCTGGGCCAGGG
>CAYYLW010000043.1:0-18713 GCA_964472465.1 uncultured Oscillospiraceae bacterium
ATACTCTTGTAGACTTCTTTTTGGACACGGGTTCGATTCCCGTCATCTCCACCAAGTGAAAATACACCGCAGATTCGATTGAATTTGCGGTGTATTTTTCATGTAATAACCACGATATAACCCATGTAGAAATTTTTAAATTCCAATGACAGGATTTGCCATTTGCCTGCAATCAACCCAATTTCTGCTTTGTTCTTGTTGTACCCCGTGCCATAAAATAATCTATTGCAAACATACAATAGGCCAAAAGCAAAACAAAAACCAAAATGGCAGCCACCCACGCCAAAACTCCTGTGGCCCCTAGTTTTCCATAATCCAAAAAGAAATAGATATAGGAGGTGCCTTTTCCGGGGATAGCCGGGCCGTAGTACCCGTACAAACTTGCCAAGGCAAAGTATAGAAGAGGTACCAATACACATAGCGGCGGTTCCCGTTTGCTCAGTAAACCTTTTTTGCTAAATAACAACCAATCAACAAGCATACCAATGGGCGTGATGTAATGCGCCACTATATTTCCAAAGGTGAAAACTTGATATGCCGGGTTTTCCGCCACTTTTTGGGGGAGTAAAACAAAGTGATATACTAACCCCGTAATTAATATCATAATAAGGCAAAAATATTGCAAACGGGCAAAACGCAAACTCACTTTTTCCAAAGAAAACCGGTATTTAAACGCAGCATAGAGTGCCACTGTCATCACACAGGCATTGCTGATGGTTGTAAAGGAATACAAGGTGTGAAGTTGCAGATTTTCAGAAAAAAAACCTGCTCTATCTAAAATACCGAAGAAAATAAGTGCTGAAAAAAGCAGCTCAAATATAAACGACGCTTTTGTTTTCATATCAGTATCCTCTAAATATCTTCATGAAAAAATGCTAATTCGCTGGTGCCTAAAAGCTTGGCAACCAATCTTGTAATGCTTGCAAAAACCTGGGGAAGATGCTTGTTATTCCCGGTTTTATTTCTCTCCTCGGTGATGGCACCAAAGATACCATACACAATAAAAGCGGCAGCGGCGCAAGGTTCTTCAACCTGTATCACTCCATTTGCCACACCCTCGTCCAGATATGCTTTAACAGGCGGCACAGCACCGCTCAACATTTTTCCAGATAAAAGGCTAAATAACTCTTCGTCATATTCGGTTTCCCGCACTTTATCCCTGCCGTGGATGAGCCCTGCCCAATGAACCAATACCCTTTGGTAGCGTTCAGCGTAGGGCAGGGTTGTGTCCAGCAAAATTTCCGCAATACCGGCAATGAATCTATCAGTATACCGGCCCATAGCTGTTGCAAAAATATCCTCTTTTGAGGAAAAATGATGATAGAACATACCAAACGAGCCATTTACCTGTGTATAGATGTCTTTTATGGAAGTGTGAACATACCCTTTTTCCATAAAGAGTTTAAGCGCAATTTCAATAAGTTCCTCTTTGCGGTCTTCTGCTTTCTTAACAATTCTTACCATGTGTTCCCCCTTAACAGAGTATTGCTCTGTTATTAGAATACACAACAGAGCAGCGCTCTGTCAAGAGACATCTTGCTGTGGCCCGCTAAAGAACAAGCAGAACAACACAGGTCTCAGATAGGAATTTTTGCGAAAAACCGCATGGTTTCATAAGCGTAAAACATGGCATCACACAAGGCTATCTCGGTACAAAATGAAAGCAGAATTATATAGTATGTGAAAGTTAAACTAAGGGCGGAGCCGAATGGTTCTTCCTTTTTTTACAATCTTATAAAAGGGCAGGGGCGGGGGCTTTGTGCTTGTTTTGCCGTCAGGTGTGTGCTATACTAGGCTATCTAAAAATCGGCTCAAAAAATGAAAAATAATATCGGGAAAACAGTACAGAAAACAGTATAATAGATTGCATGTGGGAAGGACATTTTTTTGGCAAACGATTCCTCTACACGCGGCCCCCGGTCTTGGCGCTGGGTATTTTGGCTTATATTTATCCTCACGGCTTTGTTTTTGGTGGCACAAGCCATATTTCCAGGTGCGTCCAATGTGTTTGATAGCGAGCCTGTTGCCGATTTTAGCGAGGGCTGGTATCTACTACAGGTGGGGGAGAAGGGCCCTCTTTTGTCTTTGCCCACCCAACTCGACCTGGAAGGTACCGTGCGCATCGCCAAAACCATACCCGATGATATCCCGTACCCCACAGTACTTTCGTTTCGTTCAGCGCACCAGAAGCTGCGCCTATTTGCAGACGGGGAACTCATGTACAGCTTTGGCTACGATGAGAAGGCTCTCTTTGGGCAATCGCCCGGTAGCACCTGGAACATGGTGCGCTTGCCAGCCGATGCCGCAGGCGAAGAATTAATTCTGGAGATGAGTACACCATATTCCAGCTATGAAGGGCAGATACCGGCTTTCTATGTGGGCAGCAAGGCCGCTTCGCTATTTTCTATCCTGCGGGAAAATTTCTTCTCGTTCCTGCTTACCTTGGCCATTTTCATTTCGGGGCTTGTGATGTTGCTGGTGTATTTTTTGGTGATGCGTAAGGACGCCACCGCCGGCAAAGAGCTTTTGTATCTGGGTTTATTCTCTTTTTTCATCTCCCTATGGCTGTTTGGCGAAGGGCGCCTAACCCAGTTTTTTGGCATTCCGCCAGCTTTCAACACCTGCACCACCGTTCTGGCTATGCTGGCCACCCCCATCCCACTCATCTATTTTATCGCCTGCCATTGCGATGCCTTGGGCCGCAAGATCATGAAGGTACTGGCCCGGGCGATGACAGCCCTGCTGGCGCTAAGCCTTCTGCTGCAAGCCACCGGGCTGTGGGACTTTATTCTACAAATGCCCTTTGTGAATACTTGCATTGCGCTTGGCTGCGCAGTAATCTTGCTTGTGGTCATTCACAGCCGGGCCAGCCAGCCCAGCCAAGGTCTTACCCGTTTGCTGGTATCCATGGGCATATTGGCGCTATGTTTCATTCTGGAAACCATCAAACTCTATATGGGTGGGGTGCCCATTGGCGGAAGCATGCGGCTGGGTGTGCTGATTTTCATCATGATTCAAGCGGCTTCCGCTTTTAAAAATGCCTCTCAAATTGTGGTGATGAGCCGGTTTGCCAGCGTAGATGCCCTAACCGGCTGCGAAAACCGCGCCGCCTATATCCAGTGGATGGAGGAGGTGGCAGAGGAAAAAAATGTAGGAATTGTCATCGCGGATATCAATAACCTGAAATTCATCAACGATACGATGGGCCACGATCTGGGCGACGACGCCATCATCCGCTGTGCCAACTGCTTTGCTGAAGCATTCTCCAGCGGTGGCCGCTGTTTCCGCATTGGTGGCGACGAATTTGCCATGCTGGGCAGCTATTTAAGCGAAGAACGCCTGGACGAGCTTAGCAGGGCCTTTTATGAGCTGGGAAAAAACCAGGCCCAAATGGTGGACTATCCGCTTTCGGTCTCCTGTGGGCACACTATGTATGACCCCCAGAAAGACCCCAGCTTGGCCGAGGCCATTAGCCGGGCAGATAAGCTGATGTATAAGAATAAACGCTTAACCAAACAGGCCGAGGAAAGACGGAAGGCTATGGCAGAGTAGGCCATAAGGACGCAACTTTTGTTCTCAACATAACTCTCTACTGTGGAGAAATGGGAATATTGATATCGCTGATTATGGGGTGTATCAATGGCCTACTGTGTATCCCGCTGATACATGGTTTGGTGAAACTGTATAGGATGCGCAGCCGGCTTACTAAAGACCAAAAATTGTTTGAATAAAGGCCCCCGCAATTCGGCAGAAATACCCAGTAAAATGGCCCAAAAAGAACACAAAAAAACATCCGGAATTGGGCGTGGCCCGTTTCCGGATGTTTTGTTGTGTGTGGTGTAGCTGGGCCCTTAGCCGTTTTGGCTTTTAATCCACTCCATGAATTCCTCATTCGAAAGGGTGAACTCCACGTTGGCGGGGGCGTCTTTTAAAATCAAGAATTCACTCAGGCCATAGTCCGTTTTCCCGCCGGACCAATCATAGGTGTAGCCAAGGCGGGTCCAGGGGTACTGGCTATCGAAATAAGACCAAATGATGTTCCCGTCAAACCATTCCTTATACCAGTTGTCAAATTCGCTTGCCTCCTCGCCGGCATTCAGCGTGGTAAGGGCCATGGGCTGTGTGGCATCGGTAACGTAGGCGGGGCGAATCACATCCTCCGGGTTCACCCAAAAGGCGCTGAAATGCGTATACCCAGCCCCAGGGGGCAGGCCAATCAATTGTTCTAAACGCAAGGTCCAGTCCTGCACGCCATTTTGGTTTTTTTGATACCAGGCGGCAATTTCCTTGTCGGTAAAGGTCCACACCTCGCCCCACTGGAAGCTGATGTCCTCCCCGGTGGGGTAGCTATCGGGGTATTTGTGCCAAGAGAGCAGCAGCACCTTGTCTCCCGCCTCATTCCAGCGCACCATCTTATCATTTTTATCCAAATTGACCAGGGGCAAAACCTCGTCCGGTTCGGCAAACACGGCGTCCTTGGTGGCGGCGTCAAACAGGGCCTCGGGCGTGCTGGGGGCTGGGTTTTGGCTTTGAAGGGCAAAGTAGGTGCCGCCCACGGCGGCGGCCATCAGAACCAGCGCCAGCAAAATGGCAGAAAAAGGCGTGAGGATTTTCTTTTTAAAAAAGGTGTTTTGCATGGAAACTCTCCCTTTACATTCGCCCAAGGGGCGTATGATGATATGACTTTTTACAGTATAGCAGGCCGGGGGCAAAATGGGAATGTGCTGGGGCGGGAAGGTTGACACTTGCAGGAGATACGCAAGTAGGGGTAGGGGGCTGCAAAAGCCAATATAAAAACGAAAAAAATACGGCGTAAATTTCGCCCAAGGCGCCTCCGTATTTATCTTTGGTATAAAAAACCGCTTTCCGGTGGGAAGGGAAAGCGGTGGTTTCTGCAAAATAAGGGAACGGCAAACTCTTAGTCTGTGGCCGTAACATCCGCAGGCGGGGCAAGGCGCAAACGTTTGGGCAACAGGCGGTACACCAGCGCCACCACACAAGTGGTGGCCAGGGTGGTGCCAATGGCCATCATGAACGCGCCAAAAAAGCAGCACAGCACCATGGGCGCGCCTATGCTTTGGGCCATGTCGTAAAATTTTGCCTCCCAGTAAAAATCTGAGCGGCCCCCCACGCGCCAAATGGTGATGAGGGTGGACAGCACCGATATGGTGAGCACGCTGGCGCCCATGGTGAGGGCCAGGCGTTTTGGTGTAATGCTGCTTTTTTCTTTCAGCATACAGCCCACCACCAAAGCCACGGCGGCGCTGATAACAAAGTAGATGACCGAACTTGGGTCGTGCGATTGCAGCGAGGCGATGAAGTTGTTTAGGTAGCCCACGATGATGCCTGCGGCGGGTTCCAGCGTGAGAGCCACCAGCACGGTGCCGCTCATGTCCAGCTCAAACGGCAGGTGCAAGGGGCGTATCAAGGTGCTAAGCAGGCGGTTCATCAATATACCCAGCAGCATCAGCAGGGCATAGCGCTTCACCTTACTGGTTATCTGCGGCATGGTCATCCTCCTTTGCTCTGCTCATTTCCTCCATAAAGCCGGAGGTGATGATGCCGGCGGGCAACGCGATGACGGCAATGCCAAACACCGAGGAAATCATGCTGATGAAACGCCCCACGTTGGTAACCGGGTAGATATCCCCGTAGCCAACGGTGGTAAGGGCGGTGGTGGCCCAGTAGATGGCGTGGAAAAAATCGTTGAAGGTCTCTGGCTCGTACGCAAACATTACCAGCGCAGAAATGAAGATATAGCCCGTGGCGATGAGCAGGATGCTGAGCAGCATCTTGCGCTGCTTTTGAAACACCTTGGAGATGTAGACAAAGCTTTGGGAATAGTGCAGCAATTTAAACACCCGTAGCACCCGCAAAATGCGGAAGGCCTGGGTGGCAGGCAGCAGTTGTAAAGAGGGCAGCAGGCTTACAAAATCCACCAGGGCGAAAAAGCTAAAAGGGTATAACACAAAGGCAAGGGGGGGCTTTTTGCCACTGAGCTTATCGTATACCAGCCAGCGCAAAATATAGTCAAACAACAGGATGTACACCGTGATGAGGTCCAGGGTTTTCATCCAGGGCTGGGTGTCTTTAAACATGATGGGGGCCAGCGATAAAAAGGCCACCACCATGATGAACACATCATAGGCTTTGCTGATGGGGTCTCCCGCACCGGCTTTGTTCACCAGGGTAAAGATGCTGTCTCTCATAGTTCTCCTTTACAAAAAGGGGGGCTATTTTACGGGCAACAGGCAGGCAAGCGGAAGAGCCACATGCCCCACCAGTACCAGGGTGATGATGGTGGCAAACATGATGCGGCCAAAAGTCTGGGCGTCTTTTGTGTCCTCATGTTTGCGGCGTATCTGGTTTACGGTGATGATGGAGAAGGTGACGCCCAGGATGGTCATAATGCCCCAGATGTTCACATATTCTAGCAAACCCATGTCTAAGGCGTCTGGCAAAAGGTTTGCCCCCACCATGATGTTGGAAACCGTGCCAAACAAAGCCGCCGGCACCATGGAAAGTGGGTCTACCCTGTGATAGGTGTTGAGATACAAAGTGATAAGCACCCATAGGGTGGTGCCGAACAAGGCGATGAAACACTTTGCATACAGCCCCAGGCTGTCGCGCGCCACCTCTACCGCCGTCACTATCTCGCTGGAACACACGGGGTGCTCAAAAACGGGGTCGTTTCTGGTATTTGGGTATGTGCTGATAAAGTTCCCCACACCATTGCGCACCACTTTAAAGCCCGAAAGGCTGAGGCTTGGGTTTAAGCCACTGTACTCCGTGTCGGCCTGCAAGCGCACCTCGCTGATGGTGTAGCTGGGCTCTATATAGAAACGAAGCTGCAAACGCTCCAGCGGGAAAGCGCGGGAGTAGTATTTGGTATTCACGGTGGCAGCCACCCGCACAAGCTGGTAGTTTTTCCCGTTTTCCGAGTATTCCCGTACCAGGGTTTGTTTGGTGATGTTTCCGTTATACACACGGAAATTGTTTTGCATGTCCAAATCGTCCCGGCCCTGCCAGCGGAACCAGACGTTGAATTCCACGTCAAAACTATTGGCTTTTAGGTCTATTTTTTTCACATTTTCCACATAGGTGCCCGTGGTAACCACCGTGGCTTTTTCGGCCAGGGCTGCATACTCCGGGGGGATTTGGTCGTTCGTGAACATTTTGTTCCAGTGTTCTTCCTTGGTTTCAAGGTCGGTACGTAGCTGGGCCACCGCAAAAAACAAAAAGCCCAGGCCAATCACCACTACGCAAAGCCAGCAAACCACCAGCTTTTGCTTGTTTACAACTGTGATAGAACGAAACGCAGAAATTGGATTTATCATAATGTATACTCCTTCCTCACGATTTATCATTGTATCACCTGTGTACATGGAGAATAAACAATAGGAGCAAACATTGGCGTAAAATACACTATTTTGGAAGAATGGGTTTTTGGGGGCCAAACACTAGGGTTCATACCAACCGGCCTTGGTAAAAATGCAAATCTCCCACTTTGGCACACTTTACATTCCTCCTCAACTCATGTTAAATTAACTATAAGCCATTCGAACTGGAATGGACAGAGAATGAAATGGTGGTGGCAAATGAACACGGTACAGCATCCATATGTGCGAAATGTGTTGCGGTTTTTTGCCATCAGCATGATTATTATTATCATCATTCTCATGGCGGGCGTTGCCACCATTAGCGTGTTACTAACCGGTGGTACCGTGGACTATTCCGTTGTGCAAGGGCGGCTGAATTTGGGGGAGTATACGATGGCCCAAAAGACCATCGCGCTCAACGGTGAATGGGCATTTTTCCCGAACGTTTTTTTGCAAGGTGAACAGGCAAATGGCAACGAACTAGAAAACCCGGTGTATTACCAATTACCCACCGGAAAGCTTTCCCCGGCAGAGGCGGGTGGCACCTACCGGCTTATTCTCAGCGGGGGAGATTGGCAGAATGCAGCGCTGTATATTCCCAACCTAAAAAACCCTCTCCAGGTATACTTTGATGGTTCCCGGGTGGATTCCATGAGCATAGAATCCAGCGAGAGGGATTTTTTATATCTCAATTCTATTTTCCCCCTAGACCAAGCCCTGGAAAACACAGAGGAACACGAGCTTCTCATCACGGTGAATGAGGGCGAGGGTGAATCGGCCTTATACAAACGCCAAATTTTATTGGGCACGCAGGGTGGCATTATCATGCGCGCTTATGTTTTTTCTTCCAATGCACTGATGACTTTGGGGTTTCTGAGTATCATCATGCTCAGTGGGTTCATTTTTATGGCCATGCGCCCCGGCCACAAGATGATTAGCCTGCTCACCCTGTTCGATACCATGCTCATCTTTCGAATTATTTTTGGAATGCCGGAGATATCCACCTTTTTCCACACCCTGTGGCCCCAGTTCCATCTATCAGACAGGGCCTGCCTTTCCCTGCAACTGCTGTTTTTGATGCTGGGCGGAATTGTGGGCGCGCTGCTGGCAAACCATTTGTTTGACCCTGAAAACCGGGTTCCCCGGTACCTCACCGTGCCGCTGCCCATTCTGTTTGGTGTGCTGGCTATTGTGATGCCACTGAACCTGGGGCTATTTGAGACAATGGGCATCCCCATTATTTTGACAGTATATTTCCTTACGTTCGCCGTGGTGTTTGTGCAGTATGTGGTGTATTGGAAGCGCGAAAAGGGCCTATATGCGGGTTTCCAAATTTTCAAAACCACCTATGTGGGCCTGCTGATTTTCTTTGATATTTGGATGATGAACCAAAAAATTAATTTTATGGCGCTGGTGTATCTATATATCATTTTCTTCTTGGCACACACCTTTATCCGCCTGTATGACAACAATCAAAGCTACCAAAGCGTAGAACTGTTAAACCAGAACCTGGAAAAGACCGTGGCGGAACGTACCGCAGAGTTAACAAGGGCCAACCAGATACTGGCGGAACTTTCCACACGGGACCCTTTAACGGGCACCCACAACCGCCTGTATATGGAAAATGTAATGGAACAGGCCCTGGCCAGCTCCACCATGGAATCCGAACTTTTGCACCTGTGTATGTTCGATTTAGACCATTTCAAAAGAGTGAACGACCTGCACGGGCATGATGTGGGAGACGAACAGCTAAAATATGTGGTCAACTTGGTTTCGAAAAGAATGAACCCAAATGCAGTGCTGGCCCGGGTAGGCGGGGAGGAGTTTATTCTTTTCTATGAGGGCTTACCCAGTGAGGACGTGATACAGGATGTGGAAATGCTGCGCAGGGCCATTGAAGAGGATGCCAAACGAGACCCGAAACACACCACAGCCAGCTTTGGCCTGGCGCTGTACCGCGAAGGAATGACCCAGAAGGACCTGCTAAAACTGGCCGACAGGTGCCTGTATAAGGCCAAAAACAAAGGGCGGAACCGTGTGGTGTATGCCCTTACGCAAGAGGATGAACAGCAAGTTTAATACCAAGGAACATACCATAAACACACCTCCAGGCCTACTGCCCGGGGGTGTGTTTTGCCAAAGGCAACTATTTGATAAACAGCGAGATATACCCGTTTATGAAAATGAACAAGATGATGAGCGGGAGGACAAAGCGGTAATAGTTTTTGGCAAAGGCGGGGAAGGGAAGGCCCTTGCCAATGCGTACCTCGCCCAGGAAATTTTCCCAGCCCCAGCCATAGCGGTGGGTGCAGAACAACAAAAACACCAAGCTGCCCAGCGGCAAAATGTTGGAACTGAGAAGGAAATCCTCGAAATCCAGCACGTTTGTGCCGCTGCCCAGCGGCTGGAAGCCGCTCCACAAATTGAAGCCCAGCACACAAGGCATGGAGAGCGCTAAGATGAGAACCAGGTTGACCAGAATAGATTTTTTGCGGCTGCAACCGGTGAGGTCTGTGGCATAGGTGACGATATTTTCGAAGACGGCGATGACAGTGGAGAAGGCCGCGAACATCATGAATAAGAAGAACAGGCTGCCCCAAACGCGCCCACCGGTCATCTCGTTAAAAATGTTGGGCAGGGTGATAAAGATGAGGTTGGGGCCGCTATCTGGCTGTACGCCAAAGGCAAAACAGGCCGGGAAGATGATAAGCCCGGCGATGAGCGCCACCAGGGTATCCAGCGCGCCCACAACAACGGCGTTGCTGGTAAGGGAGTTTTGCTTGCCAATGCGGCTACCAAAAATAGAAAGCGCCCCCACGCCAATGCTCAAGGTGAAAAAGGCCTGCCCCATGGCCGCAAAAATCACCTTTTGTAGGCCAATATCCAAAATGGCTTGGAAATTGGGGTAGAGATAGTATTGAAGGCCCGGCCCAGCGCCTGGCAGGGTAGCGGCACGCACCGCCAGCAACACCAGCAAACCCAGCAACAGGATCATCATCCACTTGGTCACACGCTCCACGCCGCCGCGCAGGCCAAAACTGCACACCCCAAACGAGAAAATGACCACGGCTGCCATGCATAGGGTCATCCGCCCAGGGCTGGCCAGCATAGAAAAAAAAATGGAATCCACCTGTTGCTGGCTGGCCCCCTGGAAGCTGCCCCGGGTCATCTGTACAAAATAGTAGAGCATCCAGCCACTGATGGTGGTGTAAAACATCATCAGCAAATAGTTGCCCGCAATGGCAGCATATTTGAACCAGTGCCATTTGGTACCTTTGGGCTGCAAAATATCAAAGGATTTGGCCACGCTACGCTGGCTGGCCCGGCCTACCGCAAACTCCATGACAACGATGGGCATACCCAGCACCAGCAAGAACAGAAGATAGAGGAGCACAAAGGCCGCACCACCATAACTGCCCACCACATAGGGAAAGCGCCAAATGTTGCCAAGGCCGATGGAACAGCCCGCTGTGGTGAGAACAAAACCCAAGCGGCTGGAAAAGTGTTCGCGTTTCAAGAAAGGCCCCCTTTTGTTACACTTGCCTTTGGCAAGAAGAACCCCCCGCCAGAGCGGAGGGTTCTTCTTGCAATTGGCTGGTTTACATTTGATTTGGACTGCTGTAAACCCAAATAGCAAAACCCCTAGGTTTCTGTTGCCGCTTATTGTACCATAACTGGTTTGCGCTTGCCAACCGTTTTTGCTTGGCTATTCGTGGCGAATGGCTTCCAGCGAAGAAATTTTAACAGCCCGGCCCGCCGGGGCAATGCCGGAAAGCAGCCCCACTCCCGTGGAAAAACACAGGGCCAACAACACTAGCCAGGGCTGGATGATGGAAATTTTCATGTTGCCCCCCGTCATCATGCCGCCAAACCCGAAGAGGGAGGCGATATCGAAGTTGGAGGAAACGCCAAGCCAGGCCAAGATTTGTGGCATATAGTTGAGGGTGAAACTGAGTAAGAAGCTTACCCCCACGCCAATGAGCCCTCCTAGTAACCCGATGGAGCCGGATTCAATGAGGAACATGGTGCGGATGTTGGGCAATTTGCAGCCCAGCACCTTCATCACGCCAATCTCCCGCGTTCGTTCATAAATGGCCATGGTCATGGTGTTGGCAATGTTCAGGGCGGCCACAAACAGGGAGACGGCTGCAAGGCTTCCCAGCATCATCTGGGTTTGGGCCACCTGCCCCTGCATCTGGTTACGGATTTCGCTCATGGAATAGATTTGGTAGCCAATGCCTTTGATGGCCTTTTCCACGTCCGGCATGTTGGCTACGTCATCCACTTTCACGTACACATTGTCGTAGCCGCCCACCTGCACGGTGGGATTGCCGCCTTCTCCGCCATTGCTGGCAAAGGCCATGCCACCCATCGAAAAGTAACCGCCACCGCCGCCGCCGGAAGTGCTTTTGTCGCCACTGAGGCGCATATAATCCTTCTCCAGTTGCCGTACACTGTCTATGGGCATGATGAAACTGCCGGATACCTGGTAGTCTTGGCTATACACCACACCCACCACTTTGATTTTGTATTCTTTGTATTTCTGCTCCCCGGTGGTCTCGTCTGTACCATAGTTCAAACGGTAGGTAAGGGGGGTATTGAGGATATCAAAGAAAAACTCCTCCGGGTTCAGCAGGGTTCCATTTTCATCATACTGGGGAAGGTTTGTTGGTTTAGAGCTGGTGCCGGCCTCCTCGGTAGACGGATACATGGGGTATTTTTGGCGCTTTGGGTTATTCTTCCCTTTGCGGGAATCCACAAAGCCGAACAAGGCGTCGGTGCCCACCAGCACTTCCAAGGTGTCCTTGGAGGGGGGTGTTTCGGAAAGGTAGCGTCCTCCCAGCAGTTCGTACTCCATCAGGGGTACAGCTTTCGGGTTCATGCCCACCAGCATGGCATACTCAGATATATAGCGGTCTCCATTTCCCGCAACAAACTGGCCACTGAACTTACTACTTTGATACATGGGGGTGGCCGCCAGCACATGGGGGAGGTTTTGAATTTGCTCCACCATTTTGTCATCCAAATCCGGCGTGCCCACCTGTGCGTTATGGTTATACACCTGCACGGTGCGTAAATCGCCCCAGTTCTTCAGCATTTCTTCGGTGGCGCGGCTAACCGCAATACCCAAAGACACCATGACCACAATGGCGCACACACCCACCACCACGCCAATGACGGTGAGGATGGTGCGGCCCTTGCGGCGCATGAGGTTATCGGTGCTGAAACGAAATAGGTCAGATGGCCGCATCGTCATCATCCTCCAGCTCAGCGTCCTTGGCTTTTTTGCGCTTCTTTACCACAACCACAGCCACCACAACCACAGCCACCACCCCAAGGGCAATGAGCAACCAGCCCCAGGTGGGCATGCCCGAAGCGGTTTCAGGCTCCGGAGGCATGGGGTCAATAGGGTCTGTGGGCATGGGTTCGCCCACCTCTACAGTGAATTTTTCCCGCAGTTCGTTGGTTTCGCCACGTGCATTTTCATAGCTTACCACCATCTCGGCTTCGTAGCTACCGGGGGTGTCGCCCATCAAGGTGAAATCAACCGAGTTTTGGGTGCCGGGAGTAAAAGTGCCCAAATAGACGCTACCGTCTGCCGAGCGTACCCCCTCACTCACAATGTCCACCATCACATTAGAAATATCGCTTTTTCCCATATTCACGATGTTGGCCGTCAGAACACCCATGCCGTCATCCATGCCTGCCGAGATAAAGTCTGGCGGTGTAAAGCTATTGATGACCAAACGGTCCGGCTGGGCGATGGGGATGCTGAGGTCCACAGAGGTCTCCACCTTTTCCCCGGTACGGGCCGAAACGCCCTGCATATGGAGAGAGACCTTATAGCTGCCGTCTTTGGCGTCGGAAGCGGCCTTCATATTGAACTCCAGGGGGATGCTTTGGTTGGGTTTTGCCGTGCCAAAATACACCGTAGAGGTGCCGGAAGCCAGGGTAAACTGTTGGTCGGGCACCAAGGTGGCGCTCACGTTTTCCACATTGTCTGCGCCATTGGTGGCCAGCATGGTGATGGAAAGTTTGAATTCCTGGCCGGCCAACACACTGCTGGCGCCATAGCTGGCCTCTTTTAGGGCAAAACCAGTGCCGCGTATCACCTGGCTGGAAGAACTGGAAGAGCTATCGTCCACCTTTTTTTCCACCACATTGTTGATGGCGATATTGATGCTGGTGAGCGGGGCAAACACCGTGACGTCATCGCCGTAATAGATGTCTGCCTGAAAGCTGTTGCCTTTGCCCGAGTAGATCACATCGAAGGAAATTGTGTATTCATAGCCACGGTCAGTATAGGTTCCCGGTTCCCCGTAGGAGACAGAACCCTGGTTCACCGGGGTGAACGAACTGGTGTTCAGCTTCCCGTATGACTGTACAGGCAGGGGGACGTTGCCAGGAAATTTGCTGGGAACAAGGCGGGGGTCCAGCAGGCGAAGTTCCAGCGTAAACGCCATGCCAGGTGTGATTTGGCTGACGGTTTGGCTGGAAACACGGGTGATGTAGCTTAAAATTTCGATGGAACCGCCGGTGGGCTGTGTGTTGGAGGAACTGGATGAACTGGTAGTGGTTGACGTACTTGTTGGTATAGAGGCGGCGGCCACCGTAACGCCGCCCAAAACCCCCAGGGCTAAAAAAAGGGCCAAGAAGGTGGAAACCAGTGCCAGTTTGCGTTTTTTGTTCATGAATACTTCCTCCGGTTTAGCAATATTCTTGCGGATCTCTGTGTTTTATCTATACCCAAAGCCAGGGAAAAGCCACGCCGCACACATGGCATGCCACCCCCTGGGCTTAGGGGCTATCCCTCTTTAGCGTTTTGCAAGCCGCTGCCAAACAACGCTTCGTAGTTGGCACGTTTGGCGGCTTCGTCCAGTTGCACATTGCTCACCACATGGCCGTCTTGCAAGGTGATTACACGGTCTCCACAATTCGAAAGTTCCCGCTCGTGGGTCACCATCACGAAGGTAATCTGGTTTTGGCGGGCACGTTCTATCATGGTGCGCAGCACCTGCACCGTGGTGTGAGAATCCAGGTTTCCGGTGGGCTCATCGGCAAAAATAACCTGCGGGTTGGTAACAAAGGCCCGCGCAATGCCCACGCGCTGTTGCTGGCCACCGCTCATCTCGGTGGGCTTATGGTCGGCCCGGGAGGCAAGCCCCATGGCGGCCAGTTCTTCGCGCGCGCGTTTTAATCGCTGGGCCTTGGGCACCCCGGCAAACATCAGGGGCAGGGCCACGTTTTCGGCCGCGGTAAGCTGGGGCAGCAGGTTGTAGCTTTGGAAGATAAAACCAAGGTTTGCCTGCCGGAAAGCCGCCAGTTGGTTTTCGTCCATAAGGGAGACTTTTTTACTTGCGATGGAAACCAGCCCTTTGGTTGGTTTTTCAAGGCCCGCCAGCATGTTGAGCAGGGTGGATTTGCCGCTGCCCGAAGTGCCAATGATGCAGCAGATTTCCCCTTTTTCAATGCTGATATCCACACCGGCCAAAGCGGCCACCTTTTCGTTGCCCACGCGGTAAATTTTGCGCAGGCCGTCCGTTCGAATCATTGCAGCCATACAATCCTCTTCACTTTCCCTGGTTTATGGTACCTGCGGCCCCGGGGGCACAGGTGGGGGCTGGGGCACTTGAAACATCTGCCAGCAGTGTTTCACATTCAGCCAAAAAGGCGGCGGCGCAGGCGTCGCTGGGCATCTGCCAGCCGCCGCGTGGCGAAAGGCTGAACGGAAGCACCTTGGGGCCGTCTGGCAGGCAGCTCCGCTTGAACTGCTGGCTGAAAAAGCGCCTAAAGAACACGGTGAGCCATTGTGATAGCTCTTCACGGGTATATTTTCCGGCAAAGGCCTGCTGGGCCAAACGGTAGATTTTGGCAGGGCGGGCGGTGGCCGAGAGCAGATGGTACAGGAAAAAATCGTGCAGTTCATAGGGGCCCACGATGCTCTCGGTCTGCTGGCTCATCTCGCTTCCGCTAGAGGGCAGCAATTCGGGGCTGACGGGGGTATCCAAAATATCCTGCAATACCCCGGCCAAGGCGTTTTGCCGCTGGGCTTCGTGCCGCACTAAGCTGCGCACCAGGGTTTTGGGCACCCCGGCGTTCACGCCGTACATGCTCATATGGTCGCCATTGAACGTGGCCCAGCCCAGCGCCAGTTCGGAAAGGTCTCCGGTGCCCACCACCAACCCGCCGCACTGGTTGGCCATATCCATCAGCACCAGGGTGCGCATGCGTGCCTGGGCATTCTCAAAAGTGACGTCCGGGTTTGTCTCCTCCTGCCCAATATCGGCAAAATGGGCCCGCACACTCTGGCTGATATCCACCACTTGAAATTCTGTACCCAAGGCTTCACACAGGGTCTCGGCATTGCTACGGGTGCGCTGGGTGGTGCCAAAGCAGGGCATGGTAACGGCCAGAATGTCCCGCATGGGCCGGCCAAGGCGGCCCAGCGTGCGGGCGGCCACCAGCAGTGCCAGGGTGCTATCCAGCCCGCCGGAGATGCCCAGAATCAGCCTTTTGGCCCCGGTGTGCACCAGGCGTTTGCGCAGCCCTTCGGCCTGGATGGTAAGGATGGTTTCACATTGCTGGGCGGCTTCTGCGGGGGAATGCGGCAAAAAAGGCAAGGGGGGGATAGGGCGCAAAAAGGCCCCGCTGTGCGGCTGGGCCGAGAACGATATTTCCCGGTAGCCCGCCGCGCTGGCCCGCTGGTTTGTGTGGCCCAAGCGGGCCTGCGCCAGTAGGTCGGCGTCCACATCGGCCTGGGCTGTTTCGCCCGAAAAAGGGGGAGCCTGCGCCAGCAACTGGCCGTTTTCAAACAGCAGGTGCTGGCCGGAAAAAACCATATCGGTGGTGGATTCCCCACCGCCAGCCCCGGCGTAGGCCAAAGCGCAGGCCAAACGGGCAGAAAGGGCGGAAAACTGTGTTTCACGGTATGCGGCGCTGGCCGCGGTCTCACTCTCGGCGCCAAGGGCCACCAGCAGGGTGGCCCCGGCAGCGGCATGCGCGGCCGCCGGGGAAGCTGGGGCGTAAACATCGTCCCCCAGCAAGGCCGCCAGGCAGAACTGGGGCAACTGGGCGCAGCGCAGCAAAAGTTTGGTTCCAAAGGGCACCCGGCCAAAAAAGGGCAACTCGGCCTCATCCTCTAGGCCTTCGCCTGTGGCAAACTGGCGGGGCCAGCAAAAATCCCCCTGGCTGGCCAACACCGTTTTGGGCACCAGGCCCAGCAATTGCCCGCCTTGCATATAGGCCGCACAACTATACAGGCGCCCCCTGTGGCAAAGGGGTAGCCCCAGCACCAAAAGCAAGGGCAGGGGGGCGGTGGCGCGGCCGATATCGGCCAGGGCAGCCAGGGCGCCATCCAATAGCGGCGCATGCAAAAATAGGTCTCCACAGGTGCAGCCCGTGAGGGAAAGTTCCGCAGTAAGTAATAGATGTACCTTGTTATCTGCCGCCTGCCGGGCGGCTTGAATGAGCTGGGCAGCGTTGGCGGCCGGGTCTGCCACAACCAGCGGAAAGCTGGTGGCCGCCACACGGAACATCCCATCGTTCAGCACAAAAATCCCCCCCATTATATATCCTTTTATTGTATGTGCCTACTGGTGTTGTTGTCAAATGGCATTTTGGTGCATGGCATAAAGTGAAAACAGCCGACACATATGCTCAAATAGAATTATTCCCGCTCTAGCAAGGCAAGGCACTCCACATGCCGTGTGCGGGGAAACATATCCACGGGCTGGGCCTTGCATACCCGGTAGCCGGCGGCGGCCAAAAACTGTAAATCTCTGGCCATGGTGGCTGGGTTGCAGCTAATCATCACCACGCGGCGGGGGGCCATTTCTACCAGCGGGCGTAGGGCGGCTTCGCCACAGCCTTTGCGTGGCGGGTCCAGCAGGGCCACATCCGGGCGGAAACCCTCTTTCGCCAAGGTTTCGGCGGCGGCGCTGGCGTCTGCGCACAAAAAGCGGGTGTTGCAAAGCCCCATCTCTTCGGCGCTGCGTCGCGCGCTTTCTGCGGCGGCGGGAAAAATTTCCACCCCCACCAACTGCCGGCAATCGGCCGCCATGGAAAGGCCAATCACCCCTGTGCCGCAGTACAAATCCAGCAGGCTCTCTTCTTTTTGCAGCCCGGTCCACTGCCTGGCAAGGCCAAACAAAAGCGCCGCAGCCTGCGGGTTTACCTGGGAAAAGGAGGCGGGGGACAGCCTTTGGGGAACACCGCACAGGGTGTCGCGCACAAAACCGCTTCCGGCAATGGTCTCAAAATGTTCGCCAAATATGACATTGGTGTTGCCAACATTTTGGTTTAGCACGATGCCCGCCAGTTCCGGGTGGTTCTTTTGCATCTCTTGCACAAAATAATCTCGCCCTGGCAGCTTTTTTCCGTTTATCACCAGGCAGAGCAAAACCTCCCCAGTGCTTTGGCTGCGGCGTAGGCAGATGTGGCGGATGAGACCTTTTCCGCTGGCCTCGTCATAGGCGGGGAGTTCTAGCTGTTCCAAAAGCCGCACCGCTTGCATGGCCAGGCGGTTGAGGTCGGCAGGTTGCAGCAGGCAATCCTCGCAGGGCACCAGGCGGTGGCTGCGGCGGGCATAAAAACCCAAGGCAAGGCCCCCGTCTTCCCCGGCAGATATGGGGTATTGCACCTTGTTGCGGTAGCGCTGAACCTCCGGGGAGGGCAGGGTGGCCGCCACGGGCACCTCAAGCTTCGCCAGGCGTTCCAGCGCATCTTGTACAAAACCGTGCTTGGCCTGCAACTCCGCCTCATACTCAAGGTGCCAAAAGCAGCAGCCGCCACATTGGCGGGCCACAGGGCAGGCGCTTTCCTGCCGCCCGGCCCCCGGTTGCAGCAGCGAAACAAGGCGCCCAAAAGCGTGGGTTTTGGCCAGTTTTACCACCTGTATCTCGGCGGTGTCGCCCGCTGCGGTATCTGGCACAAACACCACCTGGCCCTCATGGCGGCCCAGGCCGTTTCCGTCGCTGGCAATAGATTCAATGGTCAGGGTAATCTGTTGGTTTTTGTGTAGCGGCATTTAACCCTCCGCAGTTTTATTGTTGTGCGGCCGCCTGCTATAGTGAAAGATAGAGGCATTGTAGTGGGCCACTGTGATAAAAATGTGTACATTGGTTTACCTTAGGGCTTGCCCGTGGTAATATAGAAATATATGACATATATTATAGCAGATAATCGCAGCCAAAAAATACACATTTACTATTTGCGCCAAACTTTATAAATTGTATGGGGTTGCCAGAAGAAATACCCCCTCAATGCTAAAAAATGGAAATATGTAGGTTTGTCAAACATATTGGACAGTTTGGAAAGAAAAAGGGACTAAAAGAA
>CAYYLW010000044.1:0-18657 GCA_964472465.1 uncultured Oscillospiraceae bacterium
AAACTCCGCCGCGTGGCGGGGGGTGTTGCTGTTCTCGGCGCGGAAGGTGGGGCCAAAGGTGTACACCTTGCCAAAGGCCAGGGCCATGCCCTCGGCCTCCAACTGGCCGGACACCGTCAGGTTGGTCTCGCGCTTAAAGAAATCCTGGCTGAAATCAGTCTTGCCATCCTCCGTAAGGGGCGGGCAGGCCGGGGGCAGGGTGGTCACGCGGAACATCTCACCCGCGCCCTCACAGTCCGAGCCGGTGATGATGGGGGTGTGGATGTATACAAAGCCGTTGTCGTTGAAAAACTTGTGGAGGGCAAAAGCCACGGCGCTGCGCAGGCGGAAGGTGGCCGCGAAGGTGTTGGTGCGGGCGCGCAGGTGGGGCAGGGTGCGCAAAAATTCCGTTGTGTGGCGCTTTTTTTGCAAGGGATACTCGGGGGGGCAACTGCCTTCGATGCTGATGTGGCTGGCCTTAATTTCAAAGGGCTGCTTGGCCTCGGGGGTGTGCAGCAGGCTGCCGGTGATGCAAAAAGAAGTGCCCGCGCCACTCTTGGCCACTTCCAGGTAGTTTTCTACGGTGCCTTGTTCAAACACCACCTGTACACTTTTAAAAAAGCTGCCGTCGTTCAGCTCTATAAAACCAATGTTCTTGGAATCGCGCACGGTGCGCGCCCAGCCACGCACCATCACAGTGCTGCCGCTGGGGGGTGTTTGCTTGTATAACTCATAAACGGTGGTTCTTTCCATCAGGCATTCTCCTCTTGTATTCATATATATCCTGTATTATACGTGATTTATGTGGCTTTGAAAAGCAATTCGGGGGAAAAAGCCCCAAAAACAGAACTTTTCCTTTGCCTGTGCGTGGCGCATATGGTATACTGTTTTAGCCACCCCGTACGTGGCTTTGGAAGATTTTGGCAGAAAGGTGAGCGCTGGTGAAACGGTTTTTAGTGGTGCTGCTGGTTATTCTAATTGTGTTTCCGCTGTGCTTGGGTGGGCTGCTTTGGTTTACCTACAGCAGCACCGCGGAAAGTAGCATTCCCATGCCAAAATTAACCGTGCTGGAAACCGCGCTGCTGCCGGCGGGGTATGAGTGGCACACCCCCGTGTTTGGCGGGATGGTGTACAAGGATTTTTACCAGGCGCCCAATGCCGAGCTGCAAGACCTGGGCCAGATGACAGAGCCAAGCCTAAATGCCGAAGTGCCGGGCGGTTTTTCTTCCATGGCGGTGCTTTCGAAAGATGGGGCAGACGTGTGGAGCGGCCAGGCGGAAAACCTTTCGGAGTATGTTTTTTTAGACAGTGGGCTATATGAATTGCGTGTGGATAGCCGCCGGGAGATGGAAAGCGGCAAAGGCTATGGCTCTTTGCAGTATCGCGCGCAGTTCACGGCTCAGGTGGACATACGGCTGGAGCAGGGCGCGGACGCCCTGGCCCAGGGGGATGTGCTGGCCATTCGCCTGTATAACCTGCCCGAGGGCGCGGCCCCCACGGCCAAGGGGGCGCAGCTTCCACCCATCCAGTTTGTGCCCAGTGGCCCTGGCCGGATGACGGCCTATGTGGCGGCGGCGCACGATACCACCCCGGGCATTTACAATGTGCAGGTGGGGCTGGACGGCCGGAGCTGGGATGTCTCCTTCAATGTGGTGGAGACGGAGTTCCCCATCCAGGAACTGACGGTGGACAACACCGACACGCAGATTACGAACGCCAACAGCCCGGCGGCCTACCAGGAGTATAACGAAACCATACCCCCCCTGTTTGCCCTGGCCGATAACACGGTGTACTGGCAGGGGCAATTCCTGTGGCCGGTAGAGGGGGAACTGAACACGGAGTACGGCCTGTTCCGCTACACGAACGGCTCCAAAACGCCCAGCCGCCACCCGGCCATTGACATTGGCGCGCCCAAGGGCACGCCGGTGCAGGCCCCGGCCGCAGGGCGGGTGCTGTTTGCCGCCGAACTGGCGAACACCGGGAACACCCTGGTGATAGAACATGGGGACGGGCTGAAGAGCCTGTTCTACCACATGGACAGCCTAAGCGTGGCCGAGGGCGACATGGTGGAGCGTGGCCAGCAGGTGGGCACCGTGGGTTCCACGGGGTATTCTACCGGGCCGCACCTGCACTATGAGGTGAGGCTATTCCAAAACAGTGTGAACCCCATGCGCTTGTTCGACGGCACCAGCGGCCTGTATGCCTTTGAGGATAAAGAGAGCGAGGCCTGGGAGGCTCCGGCCACCCAAGACGCGATGGGCGAAGCCCAAAGCGGTGCAGCGCAAAGCGACGCGCCCGAAAGCGCCGGCGCGGCCTAATTTTTGAGACAACAACGGAATAAGAGATCGCAAGCAAGATGGGCCGGCGGGGGAACACCGGCCCACACTAGGCAGGCGGGAGCTTGCCGCCCGGAAAGGAGAACGGAAGTATGATGGTAAAAAAGGTGAAACTGAAAGACCTGGAGGATGTGAAGGCGTTTGTTACCGCCACCACATTGGCTCCCTTTGATGTGGATTTGCGTTCCGACCGGTTTATTGTGGACGCGAAAAGCATCCTGGGCATCTTTAGCCTGAACTTAGCCCACCCCATCACCATGAATATCCACAGTGAAGACAACGAAGCCGCACAGGCTTTCCTTGCCAGCATCCAGGCGTTTTTGGTGTAGTGCTAGGCGCACAAAAAGAGAGGTGCAGATGCCCAGTGCATTTGCACTGTTTTTTTGTTTCAAACAAGTGGAAAGCCCCCGTTTGGCGGGGGCTTTTTGCAGCCGATGCTTTTTGGAAAAATGGGGGGAGTGGCCCTTTCTTTTGGTATTATAGGCTACCCTGGCGCTTTAGGCGCGCTATTTCTGCCAGCACTTTTTCGGGGGTGGCGGGCAGTTCGCAGATGGCCCCGCCGATGGCCCGGTTGACGGCGTTGACCACCGCCGCCGCCACAGGCACCGTGGCAATTTCCCCAATACTTTTGCCGCCAAAGGGGCCGTGCTCCTCGCCCTCTTCCACCAGGGCAACCGTGATTTTGGGCATATCTTTGGCTTTGAATAGGCCATATTTTTTGGTGAGGGCGTTGGTGACGGCGCCGGTTTCTCTATCCTGCTTGAGCTCTTCCGTCAGGCCATAGCCCAGGCCCATTTGAATGCCGCCCTCAACTTGCCCTTCCACCATCATGGGGTTGATGGCCCGGCCCACGTCGTGCACCGCCACAAAGCGCGTTACCCGCACCTGGCCGGTCTCCATGTCCACCTCCACTTCGGCAAAATCGGCGGCATAGCTGCCGGGGTTGTGGCGGGAGTAGTGATAGTGGTTGGCCACCAGTTCCCCATGCCAGCTTACCTGCTGTGCATACAGCGCCAGAACCCCATAGTCGGCGCGCTTTTCCGGCTGGCTTTTGCACACCACCGCCCCATTTTCCACAGCCAGGTCCTCTGGGTCTGTTTCCAACATCTGGGCCGCTTCGGCCAGCAGCAGGGCTTTCAGTTCTTCGGCGGCTTTTCGGGTGGCCTCGCCGCTTACAAAGGTGCCCCGGCTGGAAAAGGTGCCCATATCAAAGGGGGTGGTGGTGGTGTCGGCCTCCACCACCGCGATGCTTTCGGGGGGGATTTGCAGGGTTTCGGCCACCAGCGCTTTCAGCATGACCACCGTTCCTTGGCCAATATCCTGGGCGCCGGTAAACAGGATGAGGCTTCCATCCTCGGCCATTTTTAGTATGGCCCCGGAATAATCAATCATCACCCCGGAGACGCCGTTTCCGTGTACGCCGCAGGAAAGGCCCATCGCTTTGCGTATCCGGCCCCCCTCTAGCTGCTGTACCTCCTCGTTCCAGCCTATCAGTTCCTTGCCCTTGGCAAGGCAATCACGGGCCCGGCAGTTGCCCAGCGAGGTTTTTTTTGCGGGGTTTATGTCGCCTGGTTGCACCAAATTCTTTTGCCGCAGTTCATCTGCGGGAATACCCAGTTCCTTGGCAATCCGGTCCATCATCAGTTCCAGCGGGGTTTCAATTTGCGGCGAGCCATAGCCGCGCATGGCGCCCGCCACCGGGGAATTGGTGTATACGCCAATGCCGGTGAAGCGCATGTTTGGCGCACGGTACAGCATCATGGATTTGGCCGAGGCACCGCCCAGCACATTCATGCTGCTACCCGCGTAGGCACCGGCATTCACCAGCTCCTTGTAGGAGATGGCCTGAATGAGGCCGTCCTTGTTGACGCCCATCTTGAGGTAGGTAACCGCCGCGTGCCGGGTGCGGGTGGATACCATGCAGTCTTTGCGGGAGAGCTCCAGCATCACCACGCGGCGGGTTTGCATGGCAAGCCAGGCCGCCACGGGCTCCAGCACCATCTCGTACTTCCCACCAAAGCCCCCGCCCACCGGCGGGCGGATGAGGCGCACACGGTTGACGGGAAGCCCGTAAATTTGCGCCACCAAAATGCGGAAAGCGAAGATGTTCTGCGCCGACGTCCACAGTGTCAAATTCTCGCCGTCGTATTCGGCCACCACGGCGTGGGGCTCCATGGCATAGTGGTGCACAATGGGGGTGTAAAAACGCCCCTCAAAACAGTGGTCTGCCTTTTGCAGCGCGGCGTCCACATCCCCGGCGCTCACCTCCATTTGCCCCAGCAGATTGCCTCCCTCATGGATGGCCGGGGCGTCTTCTAAAAGTGCCTCCTCCACATCTATTACCACCGGCAGCGGCTCATACTCCACACGAATCAGCTTCACCGCCTGTTCCGCCAGCGCCTGGCTTTCGGCGGCCACGGCCGCCACCCGGTCGCCCACATAGCGCAGCTTGCGGGGAAACACCTGCTCGTCCGGCTTCATCTTGTGCCCAATGAAGCGTAAAGCGGAATTGTACAGGGTATCCGGTGTGTTGAAACAGGTGGCCACATAATGCACACCGGGCAGGGCCAGCGCCTCGGTGGTATCGATGGATTTGATGTAGGCATGCCCCACAGGGCTGTGCAGCATGGCGGCAAACAACATACCCTGCCTGCGCATGTCCACCGTATATTCACAGCGCCCCGTCACCTTGCTTTTTGCGTCGTGTATGGGCTGGCGGCTTCCCACATATTTTTCATTCATGGTGCTCCTGCCCCCTCTCTTGCCCGTTCATACGGGCGGCGGCCAGTAATATGCCCTGCACAATTTTCACATAACCGGTGCAGCGGCAGAGGTTGTTATCCAGCGAAAGACGGATCTCCTCTTCGGTGGGGCTGGGGTTTTTGTCCAAAAGCGCCTTGGCCGTCATAATCATGCCGGGAATGCAAAACCCGCATTGCACAGCGCCCACCTCAATGAAGGCCTGCTGGATAGGATGCAGCGTTCCGTCTGCCGCCTCCATGCTCTCGATGGTTTCTATCTGCTTGCCCTGGGCATTTTTTGCCAAAATGACGCAGGAATTCACAGCTTCTCCGTCCAGTAGAACTTTGCATGCGCCACAGTCGTTTGTGCCGCAGCCTTTTTTTGTACCCCGCAGGTTCAGCTCCTCCCGCAGCACATAAAGCAGGGTCGCTTTTTCCAGTGCGCCGGGAAGGGTGTACTCTTGTCCATTCACGTTTAGTATCATCACTGCCTCCTTGCAAGATGCGGGCATGGAAAAGCGGCATGGTGGCCGCTTTTTGAACGCTAAGCCTGTGGTAGGTGCCGATTTACCAGGCGCTCTACCGCATTGAGGATATTTTGGTAGCCGGTGCAGCGGCAAAGATGGCCCGATATGAGGCGGCGCAGTTCCTGCCGGGTATAGGCCTTGCCGGTGCCTACAATTTCCACCGCCGTTAAAATGATGCCCGGTGTGCAAAAGCTGCATTGCACAGCGGCTTCTTCAATAAATATTCGCTGTATGTCGGATAGCTCCCCATCCTCCCCTTGCAGATTTACCATCCGCCCTCCGTTTTCCTTGACACACTACTTACAAGTCGCTTTTTAGTTCCGGTACTTGGGCACAGGCTCTTTCCAGCAAACGGCGGCCTATTTGGTTGGCCTCTTCCATCACGCGCTCTTCCTCTATCAAAACCAGCCTGCCCTGCTGTACCACCATCCTTCCATTTACAAACACCGTGTCCACCACCTTGCTATCTGCCGAAAGGACAATGGTGGAGGCGGGGTCGTTTTTACCGCCCGCAAATTGGTACTGGTTCCAGTCCATCAGCACTAGGTCCGCCGCTTTTCCCTCTTCCAAGCTGCCAATATCGTCCCGGCCCAGCACAGCCGCCCCACCTGCGGTGGCCAAGCGCAGTACGTCGTCGGCTGTTGGGCCACGTTTCCCCCACTTGAGCTGGTTTGCCAAATAACAATTTCGCACTTCGGCCATCATATTGGAGGCGTTGTTACTGGCGGCGCCATCCACCCCCAGGGATACCCTGCCCTTCTGCTCTAGCAAATCGGGCACACGGCAAACACCTGAATTTAGGAACATGTTGGAGTTGGGGCAATGTGCCACACCGGTTTTTGTCTGTGCCATCAAACGAACATCCTCGTCTGTAAGCTGTACACAGTGTGCAAAATAGACGTCCTCGCCCAGCCAGCCCAGTTCCTGTGCAAATTGCACCGGGGTGCAGCCGTACTTCTCCATACAAAAATCGAACTCTTCGGGGCTTTCGGCCAGGTGGCTGTGCATCTGCACTTGATGCTTCCGCGCCAAATCCCGGCTGGTCTCCATGATTTCCCTTGTTTCAAACTCTGGCCAGCAGGGTGCCACACCCAACCGGCACATGGAGAAGCGTTCTGTGTTGTGATATTTTTGAATCAAACGCTCGCAATCTGCCAAAATTTCTTCGGTGCTTTCCACCAGGGCATCCGGCACGTGGGGGCTGCCTTGGCTTTTGCCTATGCTCAAGCTGCCGCGGGTGGGGTGAAAGCGGATGCCCAGCTCGTTTGCCGCCTCAATTTGGGTGTCTATCAGGTTGCTTTGGCCGCGTGGGTGGGCATAAAAATGGTCTTGCGAGGTGGTGCATCCGGTTTTCAGCAGCTCCCCCAGGCCAATCATGGTGCCGGCGCGGGCCACATCCTGGTTGATGTGGGCAAACACCTGGTATACCACATACAACCACGGTTCTAGCTTGAGCCCGTTGGCCACGTGGATGTTGCGCACCAAGGACTGAAAAGTGTGGTGGTGGGTGTTCACAAAACCCGGAATGACCACTTTTCCCTGGGCGTCTACCACCAGGTCGGCCTGGGCTGTGCCCGCCAGGTTTTTGCCTACGGCAGCAATTTCTTTGCCATGAATAAGAAGGTCGGCGTTTTTGTGCCGGGTGCCGTCCTTGTCCATCGTCAGGATCCAGTCGGCATTTTTAATCCAAGTGGTAGACATCGGTTTGCTCCTTCCGTTCCAATGAAAAGTGTTTTCTTTGGTGTAGATCCGGCGGGTTTCCTGCCTTCCCGTTTGGTTACTATTTTAGAAGGGTGCGTACAGATGTGGTGTTTTCCAAGGGCGGATTTGGGCGCTGCACGCCGCCTACTAGCGCCGTGCAGGCCCCGCTGTGTTGTACTAGGACAGGGGTGTTCCGCCCATCATCAGCCCCATCTTTTCAACTGTTGCTTCTTTTGCCGTAACCTCCCCCATGAACCTTCCCTCGTAAAGGGTGAATACTCTATCGGATAGTTTGAGAATTTCTTCCAGCTCCGTAGAAACGAGTATAATGGCCATTCCTGCATCTCTTTGGCGAATAAGCAATTGGTGGATATACTCAATTCTCCCCACATCCAAGCCGCGGGTGGGGTGCATTGCAATCAGTAAGCGGGGGCTACGAGAAATTTCACGCGCTGCAATAAGCGCCTGCTGGTTACCCCCAGAAAGGTTTTGCGCCAGTTCCTCAACGTTGGGTGTTTTTACATTGAACTCCCCCACCAGCTTGGCGGTATACGCCCGTGCATAGGACCAATTTACCAGGGGGCCCCGGCCAAACTCTTTCTTATAATAGTCCTGCAAAATCATGTTTTCATAAAGGCTCATACTAAGAACCAGCCCCGTTTTGTTGCGGTCTTGCGGAATGTGGGACACGCCCTCTGCCATGATCTGCCGGGTGGTACAGCCCAGGATGTTCTGCCCGCCAAAAAGTACTTGCCCCTCGCTGGCTTTTTGCAGGCCGGTGAGGCACTGCACCAGTTCATTTTGCCCATTTCCGTCAACACCGGCAATGCCTACAATTTCCCCCTCTTTTACCTGCATGCAAATTTTATCCAGCAATTTGGGTGCGCTGGGGTCCGGCCTAGAGAGACTGAGGTTTTGGATATCCAGCACCACTTCTTCTTGGCGGCTTTTCCCTTTGGTAACCGAAAAATTCACCTCCCGGCCCACCATCAGTTTGGCCAGGTCGTTCACACTGCAATCTTTCACCGCATGGGTGCTGATGGATTTCCCCAAACGCATGACCGTCACATTGTCGCAGATGGTTTTCACTTCGTTTAGTTTATGGCTGATGAAGAGAACGGTGTACTTTTTTTCCACCAAGTTCCGTACCATGCCGAACAACTCTTCGGTTTCCTGTGGGGTGAGAACGGCAGAGGGCTCGTCTAAAATAAGAATTTTTGCCCCACGCAACAAGGCTTTGATAATCTCCACCCGCTGCTGTTCCCCTACAGCCAGGTCTTCCACTTTTTTGTAGGGGTCAATACACAGGTTATATTGGCTGGCAAGCTCCTCAATCCGCTTTGCGGCCTTTTTTGTATTAATCAGAACACCATCTTCTCGGTAGCCTATCAGGCAGTTTTCCACCACAGTGAAAGAGGGCACCAACATAAAGTGCTGGTGTACCATGCCAATGCCGTGGGCCTGGGCGTCCTTGGCCGAGGTAAAATGCACGGGTGCACCCTCGAACAGAATTTGGCCGGAACTGGGGCGGTACAGCCCACAGAGCACATTCATCAAGGTGCTCTTCCCGGCGCCGTTTTCCCCCAGTATTCCATGCACCTCACCCTGTTTCACCGCCAGGTTCACGTTGTCGTTGGCCACCACACCGGGAAAACGTTTGGTGATGTCTTTCATTTGCAAGATATACGCATTTTCCATTGTTTTCTCCTCTATGTTCAGCCCTTCTTATAGGGTTTACCCAAGGCAACAGGCGGTACAACATGGCCGGTAATCCCAGTCATGGCCAGTATGGTGAGGAGATACGGAATGATGACCAGGAAATTGTACGGAATGCCTATTCCCAGCGCGGGAAGGGTGTTGGCCACCACGTTGCCCGCGGCAAACAGTAATGTGGCCAACATGAGCCCAGCGGGTTTATACCGCCCAAAAATAACCGCGGCTATAGCAATAAACCCCCGCCCGGAGACCATGTCCTCTGAGAAAAACCGGAGTAGGCCGGTGGATAAAAACGCGCCCCCGGCGGCCATGAGGGCACCGCTTAACATGGAAGCGGCATAGCGTACCCCATACACATTGATGCCCATGGTATCGGCCGCTTGTGGGTTTTCCCCCACGCTGCGCAAATCCAGCCCTGGCTGCGTATGGAACAGAAAAAAAGAGATGAGGGGGACAAGCGCGAACGCGATATAGACTGGTGGCATTTGATTGAACAGGGCATTTCCCAGTACCGGAATATCTGATAAGAAGGGAATGCTTATATTTTGAAAGGTGCTGATATTGGGGGTGGCGGCTGCCTCGGTGCCGAACATAACCCGGAACAAGGTGGTGGATACGCCCAGCCCCAATAAGTTCAGCGCCTGCCCAATGACGATTTGGTTGGCCCGCAAAGAAACCGTAAGCCATGCGAAAAATAGCCCCAGAATGGCCCCGCAGATCATGGCAAATAGAAAACCCAGCCAAACGCTGCCGGTGTAATAGCTGCCAATAACGGCCATTAGGGCGCTGATAAGCATGATGCCCTCACAGCCGATGTTCAACATGCCGCTACGGTTTACAATCAGCAGGCCCAAAGCGCCAAATAAAATGGGGGTGGCCAAGCGGATGTCTGCCGTGAGGCAATCTCCAATGGTGGCAAGAATACTCATTGTCCTACCCCCTTAGCACGTGTCTTTAGGCGGTTGTCATTCAGTTTTTCCAGCACAATGCTGCTGGCCACCACCGTGATAATAACCAGGCCCGAGATGATGCTGATGATGGAGTTCGGCACACGGGCAATCATCTGCATCATGTTCCCGCCCGCGCGCAGAACACCAAACAAGAACGCGCCGGCCACAATGCCGGGAGGGGTGGTCATCCCAATTAAGGCGACGGCAATCCCGTCGAAGCCATAGCCGGGCGAGATAACGGGAAGCATCATCTTCTGCACGCCCAAAATCTCACAAGCCCCAGCCAGCCCGCCAAGCCCCCCGGCCAAAAACATCACCAGCTTGATGTTGCGGTTGATGTTGATGCCGGAATACCGGGCCGCGTTCTGGTTTTGGCCGGATATCCGTACCTCAAAGCCCTTTTTGCTCTTCCACAAAAACAGCCAGAACAGAAAAACAAAGGCGATGGCCAGCAAAAAGCCCGCATGCAAACGCATGCCATCGAATAGGCGGGGAAGCACCGCCGTATTTTGTATCATCTCGGTTTGGCTTTTTTGGTGGGTGGCTTCGTTCATGGGGTTACACACCATATAATCGCAGATGTTGAGCGCCACCGTGTTGAGCATGACCGTAGTAATAATCTCCGACGCACCAAAACGCACCCGCAGCCACCCTGCCAGAAAGCCCCAAGCACCGCCCCCCACAAAGCCCGCCAAAAGGGATAGCGGGAGGTGTAGAAAGGCGGGCAAACCTGTAACATAGACCGCTGTGGCGGTGGTGCATAAGGCACCAACATACAACTGCCCTTCCATACCCAGGTTTGTTAAGCCACAGCGCGCTGCCAGCGCATAGCTCATTCCAGTGAACAGTAGGGGGGTCATTTTAACCATTGTTTCGCTAAGCGCCTGCGGGCTGCCTAAAGCACCCACAAACATGCACTTGAAGGCCTCTACCGGGTTCATGCCCATAAAGGCGATGATGACCATGCTGGCGGCAAAGGAAAGCACAACAGCCAAAATTGAAATGAGCACTTTTTCAATTTTGCCGCGGATTTTTACACCGAATGCGCCGCTGGTTTGCACCGTATTTTCCACACTGCACCTCCCCAAGGGTAAAACAGGCCGCTGAATGGGCCCTGCTCATTATGCTCTGCCCGGGGCCGTAAGGCCCCGGGGCAGAGTGGTGTGGTTTTATGATTCTGCGGTTGCGCCGGGCTCTGGTTCGGCAATGCTGCCGTCTTTGATGCCCGCAATTGTATCGTTAATCAGCTGCATTTTTTCCGGGGGCAATTTGTTTTCCCAGCCGTGCCAATCGGTTAAAATAACCCCGTCCTCTTGAATGCCAAAGGCATACAAACCCCCGGTTACTTCGCCGGCAACCAGCTTTTCAAACATTTTGTCATAGATGTTGTTAAAGTTTCGGATGACACTGGTGACCACGGCGTCTGGTGCCACCTCATATTGGTCTGTGTCCATACCCACGGCCAAAATTCCCGCTTCTTCGGCCGCCTGAATCACACCCAGCCCCGCTTGGTTGGCGGAGGAACTGATGACGTCGACGCCGGAGTTGATGAGAGACATGGACATCTCGTAGGCCTTGCTTGTATCGGTGGCGCTGCCAATGAAATCTGTCACGACTTCACAGTCCGGGTTCACCATTCGTACCCCAAGGGTAAAGGTGTTGAGATCTGCATTCACGGAGGGATTTTCGGTACTTCCCAGCATGGCCACTTTGTTCGATTCTGTGAGCGCACCCGCCACAATGCCCGCCAAGGCCCCGGTGTTGTAGGCCCCTACGCAGATCACATTGTCCAAATCGGATAGGCTACCCAGGGCGTAGCTAACAGAGAAGATGGTGTCGGGGTAATCGGGCGCAACGGCTGTTACAATATCGATGAACTGGCTCCCGTGTGCAATCACCAAGTCGTATCCCATGGTGGCATAACCACGTAGATACTCCTCCATATCGGACACGGTGACGCTCTCTGCATACTCAAAGGTGATGCCGTATTTTTGTTCCAGGTTTTTGATGGCATTGTACATGCTGGCGCTCCAGCCATTGTCGGTGATGGCGCCGGATAGGCAGGCGGCGGCTTTGAAATCTGGATATTGGCCTGCCGCCCCTGTGGCCGCAGAGCCGCCACTTGTGGGGGCGGGCTTTGCAGTGGCAGAAGCCGCCGGGGCTGTGGAAGCTTTTGGTGAGGAGGCAGGAGCAGCAGGGCTGGCCCCCCCACCAGCACAGGCGCACAGAAGCAGCGTGGTCATGGTCAGCGATAATACCATTGCCAAAAACTTTTTCATAAAATCCCTCTTTCCTCTTTTTATCCCCGTTTCTTTAGAACGTCTCCTTTATTGTGGTGTGGTTGCGTTGGCGGCTTTAGCCCAGCGTGTAAGGCAGCAGGGTGTAGAACGCGGTGCACTGCACCAGGTCTTGCACACGGGTGGTTTCATTGGGCCGGTGGCAGGCGGCCACATCGCCAGGGCCCAGGATAACGGAGGGGATGTGGTAGCGCCCGGCAAACGAGACGGCATTGGTGGAATAGCGGCAGGGGCCAGGCTCCAGTTTTTTCCCGTACAGTTCCTGGTAGGCCTGCTGCGAAGCTTTCACCAAGGGGTGATCCACCGGGGTTTTCCAGGTGGGGAAATAGAGTTCCTGGCCAAAATCGGTGTTTTTGTAGCCCCGCTCCTCGTAGCGCGGCATATAGACCTCGTAGGGCTCTTCCCCCAAAGCTTTGCGCACATAGTCCTTTACCTGGCCAATGGCAAGCTCGGCGTCCTCGCCCCAGGTGAGGCGGCGGTCCATATACAGGCAGGCAAGGTCGGCCACGGAACACTGGGACGGGCCGCTGGCCTTCATCTGCGAAACTGTGATGCTGCCCTTGCCCAGGAAGCCGTCCTCATCGGGCTGCAAATTGGCCTCCAGTTGCTCTATGGCCAAGGCGGCCCGGGCCAATTTGTAGGCGGCGGAATCTCCCAGTTCGGGGATGGAGCCGTGGGAGGAAACCCCACGCAATTGTACCTCTATTTCCATACGCCCACGCTGGCCGGTGTACAGTTCGCAGGCTGTGGGCTCGGTGGAGACGATGCAATCGGGTTTTAGGCCCTCTTTTTCGATGAGATACAGCCAGCACAGTCCGTCGCAGTCCTCCTCCATCACCGTGAAGGTGTAGAAGATGGTGTATTCTCCGTCGTAGCCCAGTTCTTTGAGGATGCGGCCCGAGGCAATCATAGCGGCGGCGCCGCCCAACTGGTCTGCCGAACCAAGGCCGTACACCAACCCCCCTTCGATATCGCCGGAATGGGGGTCGCGCTTCCACTGCTCCCTATCCCCAATGCCCACGGTGTCGATATGGGCGTCGAAGGCGAGTTTTTTTGGCCCCTTGCCCACGCGGCCCACCACACTGCCCAGCCCATCGATGCGTACTTCGTCAAATCCGGCTTCTTCGCACAGCTTCACAATCAGCTCGCAGCGGTCTTTTTCGCGGCCAGAAAAGCCCGGAACACGAATCATCTTGCGCAATAGCTCGGCGGTGTATTGGCGGTAGGCCTCGCTTTTTTCCAAAATTTCCTTGATGGGTGCGGTGCTCATGATTTCTCATTCTCCCTTTTTTCATTTTTTAAAGTGGTTGCCCATGAACTAATTGATTGGTTAGTTTTAAACAGGAATGTTTTCCAGTACGCCCGTTATGGCCGCCTTGGGGCAGTTGCTTTGGCAAAGGCCACAACCAAAGCATTTTGCCGTATCCACCGCCGGCTTCTTCTCCCGCAGTTCAAGGGCAAAATAGGGGCAGTTGCGCACGCATAGGCCGCAGCCGTTACAGGTGCTGGAAAAGCCGGGAAAGCTGGGGGTAAGGGGGGCTTCAAAATGGCGCAGCCCGGCGGCTTTTACCTCTTCCACACTGGAAAACCCATATTTTTCCAGTGCGCCGGGCAGGCCGGCCAGCACCTTGCCAAAATGGTCGCGTCCCTTCATCATGGCCTCGCTCAGCATCTGTACCGCGTCCGCCCCGGCCAGCAGGAACTCCAGGATGTCCTCGGCCGTGGCGCAACCGCCGCTGGCGATGACGGAGAGTTCAGGGTGGGCCTGTTTAATCATATGCACATAGCCTAGGGCCAAGGGCTTGATAGCCGGGCCCGAAGTCCACACATAGCCGCTGGCGGTGCCGATGAGCGGGCGGCGGTTTGCGATGTCGATGACCAAATTGGGCCCCAGTGAGGTGATGGCAACCACCCCGGAAGCGCCACTTTCCTTGCAGGCGGTTGCAAAACCCACAGGGTCGGAGATATTGGCGTTCATCTTCACCCACAGGGGTTTTTGGGTAAGGCTACGAATGATGCGTACGATGTGGCCCACCTCTTCAAAATCCTTACCCAGGTAACGGGGGATGTATTCAAAGCCTACCACAAACTGTTCCAGTTTGGGAATGAGGGTTTTCACATCCTCGGCGTCATAACCCACGCTTGCAATGAGGGGAACCGAAGTGTTTTGGGTGTAATGGGGCAAAAAGCTTTCCAGCCAAACCTCACTGTCGTACTCGCTCCAGGCCTCTGCGTTAAAAATCATGTTGCCGCGGCCCGCAATACAGGGGCGGCCCACCCCGGCGCCTTTGGGGGCGATGGTTTTGGTGACAATGGCCCCCAGGCCTTGGCGTGCCAAATACAGCATCCGCTCATCGGTGCCCGTGAGTGGCCCGGAGCCCGGCAACAAGGGATTCTGAAATGTGATACCGGCTGCGCTGGTGCTGATATCCATTAGAGACCTCCTATCCTTTTCCAATATTTTTGGGTACAGGCCCGGGCATCGGCATATATTTTTTCCTCATCATACACCGTTTGGTAGCCCCGCATTTTTTCTTCGCCTGCCACGAACACATCCCGTGGCCGCCAGCCGTTGAACACGCCGTCCACCAGGTTGGCAAAGGCGTTTTTTTCATCCATCACGGTGGCCACATGGTAGGGAACCACCACCAAGTCTGCCTGGTAACCGGGTGCTATTCTGCCCAGCTTTACCCCCAGCATCCGGCTGGCATAGCGGTATGCTTCCTGAATGCAGGCCAACAAATCGTTATAGCCGAACTTCCAGGCGCTGCCGCTTTTTAGGTGCATGCCGTACAGAAGGTTTTGGTAGCAGCGGGTGATGTTGGTGCCCAGGGAATCGTTGCCCACCATCACGGGGATGCCCTTGCTTTGCAAAAGCGGTACATTGGGCATGCCCACCGCGGTATTCATGTTGGAGGTGGGGTTTACAGCCACGGTACAGCCGCGTTTGGCAATCAGGTCCATCTCGGTTTCATCAATGTTTACACAATGCGCCAGCAGGGAATCCTCCTTGAGTAGGCCAAAGGAATCGAAGCGTTGCACAATGCGGGCGCCATAATTGTTTTGGCATTCCACCTCATCTTCCAAACTTTCGCCTACATGCACATGCAGCGGGATATCCCCCTGGGCCTTAGCCACCTTTTCCAAGCTTTCCTGGCTGAGCGAGAGAGAGGCGTGCAGGCCAAATAGCCCCCGGCATTTTTCACTGCGCATCTCCCGTGCAAACCTTGTGTTTTCCTCGATGCAAGCCTCCACGGGGAAGCGGTTGCTGGTTTCAAAACAGTACAGCGCCCGTAGGCCGCCCTCATCGGTGAAGGCGCGTTTTAGTTCCCCAAGGCTGCCGCGCACCGTGCCGCCCGCGTGGTGGTCTAATAGGGTGGTAACCCCGTTTTTTACATGCTCCACGGCATATACCTTGGCACTGTGGTAACAGGTTTCCAAATCGATACCGGCATCCATGCGCCACCAAAGTTGCCGCAAAAGCTGCGTGAAGGTGCCGGGGGAAAACGGCAGGCTAAGCCCGCGCACAAAGGCAGAATACAGGTGCCCGTGGCCAATGACCAGGCCGGGCATCAGTACGCAGCCAGCCGCGTCGGTTGTCTCGTCCGCCTTCTCTTTGGAAAAGTTTTTCATGGGGCCCACCTCGGTAATGCAGGTGGCATTTGGCCCGCCAAATAACACGTAACAATCGGGCATATAGGTCTCAAAATCATAGCAATTGGCATGGAGTATTGCTTTCATGGCCCACCCCTACTTTCCCAAAATCCGGTCCACCCAGGCCAGTAGCACGGCGAAGGCTTTGTCATACGCCGCTTTGTCCGCAACGGGGCCCTCACACTCGATGGGTTTCGGGCTACGGGCACAAAATTCGGCGCTGTGTATGGCAAGGCCCCCGGGAAGAATGCGCTCCATATCCTCTTCCGCCACGGCGTACTTAACCTTGGATATCCCGGCCCAAAACGCCGCGCCCATGCACATCACACAGGGCTCCATGGTGGCGTAGATGGTGCAGCCCGCCAGGGTATCGGCGCTAAATTCCCGCGTGGCCCGGCGAATCAGGGCCATCGCGTCATGGGCGGTGGGGTCATTTTCATCGGCCACGGCATTGCCTTGCTCCATCAGCACATCGCCATTTGCCCCTACCAGCAGGCAGCCAAACCCATCGTTGCCGGCGCGCAGTGCTCGCCAGGCGGCTTCGGTGGCCTTTTCAAAATAGAATGCATCTGGTTGATTGGGCATGATATCCTCCTAAGCGCGGCCACCCATGGTTAAATCCATTACGGCTTTCACGGTGTGTAGGCGGTTTTCCGCCTCTTGGTACACAATGGAGTGGGGACCATCGATGACAGATGCCTCCACTTCATTCGTATGGTCGGCCGGCAGGGCGTGCATGTAGATGCTGTCTTTGCTGGTAAGCTCCATCAGTTTTTGGGTGCATTTCCAAGATTTGTTCTTGGCCAGCTCGGCCAGTTCAGCGTCTGTTAGGCTGGTATTGCCCTCGCGGTTTTCGGCGGGTTTTTGGCTATCGGCATACCAGCTTCCCCAGTTTTTGGGTATCACCACATCGGCGCCGCGGAAGGCTTCTTCAATGTTGTCAATTACCCTAAAGCTACCGCCGTGTTGTTCGGCGTTTTCTTTCGCCTGTGCAATCACCCAGCCGGGCAGCTCGTAGCCCTTCGGGTGGGCCAGTGTAACCTCCATACCATAGCGCGGGAACAGCAGAGACTGGGTAAGCGGTACGCTAATGGGCTTTTTGTGGGTGGTGGCATAGGCCCAGATGATGGATACCTTTAGCCCTTTTGTGTTGGTGCGCCCAAAATGCTCTTCAATGGTCATCTGGTCGGCCAGGCCCTGCATGGGATGGTATAAATCGCACTGCATGTTGAGAATGGGTACCCGGCTCCACTGTGCCATTTCGCGGATGAATTTGTTGCCCGTTTCCCAGCCGCAATGGCGGCAGGCGATGGCGTGACCATAGCTGGAAAGGATGATGGCGGTGTCCTTGGCGTTATCTCCATGCTGTATTTGCATCTTGGAGGCATCCAGGAAGTGCGCATGCGCCCCCAGCTGGGTGGCGCCGGCCTCGGTGGAATTGCGGGTGCGGGTGCTCTCGTCAAAAAACATCATAAATACCGTTTCGTCCCGCAGCGGCGCATACGGAATTCGCCGGGCGAATTTCAGCTTTAAATCGTAGGCGGTATCCAGGCAGGTATCAATTTCTTGCCGCGTCCACTCTTGCAGGGTAATCAAATGCTTTCCACGAAAGGAACTGACCATATAAAACCACTCCTTTTAATGATAATGCGATGGATAATTAATACTGATTAACTGGTTAGTTTGCATGCTTTTATGCTACCCCCCTGCGCGAAATTTGTCAATTGACAAACTGACCAATCAATCGGTTCTGAACTTGTGTGCTTCTACAAACATGTTTTGCGCCAGGGGGGCAAGTGTGCGAAGAGGTTTGAATTATGGGGCCCAATTTGGTATAATATGGCCATGCAGATAGGTTTATAAAATTTCGGTATTACGTTCAACAAAGAGGGGCCCTATGCCAAACGAAAATTGCTCTGTTGAGGAGCGTATTTTACACGCCGCGCTGGAAGTGGTGAATGAACACACTCTCAGCGGAACCCGCATGCACTTAATTGCCGCCCAAGCCGAGTTGTCCCAGGCCAATTTGCATTACCACTTCAAAACAAAACGGGATCTTTTGGCGGCTTTGCTGCGGTATATCCAACGGGATTTTTCGAAAAAGCGGGAAGAATGCATGTTGCAGCAAGCCCCCACCTTGCAGGGGCAGCTTCGCGGTTTTTTTGCCCAAAAGAAGGATATGATTCAAAACCACCCCGAGCTGGACAGGGTGCAGATTGATTACTGGAGCCTGGGGCAGGTGGATGAGAAAATCAACGCCTGTTTCCAAGAATCGTACACCATTTGGCGCGAGCATGTGGTGGATACCATCCAGATGTTTTGCCCCGAGGTGGATAAGGGCAAGGCCCACATTCTGGCCGGGGTCATGGTGTCTATGATGATGGGGGCTTCTTTGCAGTATTTAAACAACCACGATGTTTTTGACATAGACGAGTATTTTGCAAGCTGTGAGGAAATGGTGATGCTCTACCTGGAACCATTCATCTAGCGCCGTATACAGGCGGGTGGGCCGCCCTTGTTTTGCTACGAAGGGCCAGGGCCAGTGGGAAGGACGTTTGAAGCAAGCGAAGAGGGGCAGGGGAAATTCCCCTGCCCCTCTCTATACAACCAGTGCCCCCGGAAAAGGGCAAAAAGAGAACCCCCGCTTTTTAGGCGGGGGCCTTTCTGTTTAGCGCTGGTCTAGCGGGATGTAGGACTTGCGCTCGGCCACGCTGCGGTAGGCCGGGCGGATGATTTTGCTGGAATTGATGAGCTCC
>CAYYLW010000045.1:0-18277 GCA_964472465.1 uncultured Oscillospiraceae bacterium
TTCTTTTAGTCCCTTTTTCTTTCCAAACTGTCCAATATGTTTGACAAACCTACATTTTGCAAAATCTGGCGGAAGAAGTTTCGCGTTCACGCTGCGGGCACTTTGGGTGGGTAGCCCGGTATATTCCGTTGTGGGTTGCCGGGGGGGGCTTTGCGTCAATGGAGCCTATGGTGTTTAGCTGGAAAAAAAGTCCTCTTTGCAATGCACCCCAAACCCAAAATACTCGCGGATGGTACCCGCCATGTACAGAGAGCCAAACGCACACACCAGCCCCTGCTCCCCCGCCGCGTCTAAGGCGGCCTTTACCCCGGCGCGCACATCTTGGCAGGGCTGGGCAAGGGGCAGTGCGCCTGCTAGCTGGTTAAGCCCCGTGGCCAGTTCCTCTGCCGGGAGGGCACGGGCCATGTCCGGCGCCACACAGAATATCTTTTCCGCCAGGGGTAGCACTACCTTGGCCATCTCTTTCCAGTCTTTGTCGTGCATCACGCCCATCACAAACACCCATCTCCGCCCTGGGAAAAAGGCCTCCAAACTTTGGGCCAGCACCTGAACCCCCTGCAAGTTGTGCCCACCGTCCAGCAGGAACACCGGTGCATTGTGCAATTGTTCCAGCCTGGCCGGCCAGCGCGCCGAGGAAAAACCCTCTTGCAAAGCCAGCCGCCCAATCACCAGGCCTTTTTGCCGCAATACTTCCAGCGCCGTGAGGGCCGTGGCCGCGTTCACCTGCTGGTACACCCCGGCCAAGGGCATGGAGAGTTCCACATCGCCATCCCAGCGAAAGGTCTGCCCGCCCAGCCAGGCGCGCTCTGGCAAAAGGCGTTCTTGCCGCACACGGTGTACTGCCGCGCCGCAGGCTTCGGCCTGGGCTTCCAGCACCTGTTGTGCCGAATCCTCTATCCCCGAAGCCAGCACCACATCACAGCCCGGCTTGATGACCCCCGCTTTTTCCCGTGCAATCTCGGCGGGGCTGTTGCCCAGTTCGGCCATGTGGTCCAGCCCAATACTGGTAACCACCGCCAGCAACGGGGAGGCAATGATATTGGTGGCGTCCAAGCGGCCACCCAGGCCCACTTCCAGCACCACCACGTCACATTCCTTGCGCAAAAAGAACAAAAAGGCAATCGCCGTCACAATCTCAAACTCGGTGGGGTGGTCCTCCATCGCATCGGCATAACGGCGCACCTCTTCGGTCAAGGCCGTCAGCTCGTCGTCGGTGATGTTCTGGTGATCCACCTGCATGCGCTCGTTGAAACAGCCCACGAAAGGGGAGGTATACAGCCCGGTGCGGTAGCCCGCCTGGGTGAGCACCGAGGCCAAAAGGCTACAGGTGCTGCCCTTGCCGTTGGTGCCGGCCACATGCACAAAACGCAGCTTGTCTTGCGGGTTGCCCATCGCCTCCATCAGGGTGTGCATCCGCTCTAGCCCCAGTTTGCTCACCCGCCAGCTCACACTGCCTATATACCCAATGGCGTTTTTCTTGTCCATGCCCGGTTCCTCTCCACACCAAAATCTCCCAGCCGCGTTTGCAGCCGGGAGATAGGCCTTTTATTCGCGCTTATTTCGCCTGCTTCTTGGCCGCCTGCACCACGTGCTTCACCAGCACCGAGGTGGTTACCGTGCCCACACCGCCGGGCACCGGGGTTACCGCGCTCACAATCTCCTGTGCGGCGTCAAAATCCACATCACCACACATGTTGCCGTTCTCATCCACATAGATGCCCACGTCCAGCACATATTGCCCGGCCGAAAAATACTCGCTGGTAAAGCCGCGGGCCTTGCGCCCCGCGCAAATGGCCAGCACTTCGGCCTCCCGGCAGGTTTTGGGCAGGTCGGCCGTGCGGGTGTGGCAGATGGTAGCCGTGGCGTTTTTCTTCACCAGCATCATGGCCAGGGGTTTACCCACCACCAAGCTACGGCCCACCACGGTAGCCCGTTTCCCGGTTAAATCCACGCCATAGTATTCCAAAATCTCCATGCAGGCCTGGGCAGTGCAAGGGGGATAGCCTAGGTCCAAATCGGCGTATACCCCGGCCAAAGAACCGTCGGTGATGCCGTCAATGTCTTTTTCAGGGGCCAGGGTGTTGCACACCTCATTGTCGTTCATGTGGCTGGGCAGGGGGCGCAAAAGCAGCACGCCGTGCACCCCACTGTCAGCGTTCAGCCCGCGCAGGGCGTCTTGCAGCTGGGCCTGGGTGGTCTCGGCGGGCAGGGTGACATGCCGCACCTGCACACCCACTTTTTCGCAGCGCTTGGTGGCGCCCGTCTCGTAGGCGATATCGTCGGGTTTTTCCCCCACGCGTACAATCGCTAAGGTGGCGTCCACCCCTTTTTCCGCTTTGAGGGCCTGCACGTCGGCGGCCACTTTTTCATTCATGGCGGCCACTACGGGCGCGCCTTTCAACAGTTCAGCCATGTTTTCCTCCTATGATTTGCTGCGCACCTGCGCAACATATGGGTGTTAATTTAGTCAAACCGGCGGCACACACGCTCGTAAATCTCATCGGCCAATTGGGTGTACTCGCGCAGCATTTCGCCCGCGCGCTTGTTGCACCCTTCCGCGTGGGCCCTGTCCTTCATGATCTTGGTGTTGATGAACACATTCAGGCTGGCCCCATGCAACGCCGCGCGGCACATCACAACCCCCACGCCCACGTCGCTAATGGCAATGGCCGTACCCTTTTGCTCAAATTCCTCATGCAGGCGAATGGCCTCGCAGCATTTTTCCATAATCTGCAAAGGCACGTCGCAGGCCTCTTTCAGCGCGGCTTCCATCACACGCTCTTTTTCGGCCTTCTCCGCTTCAGTCTCCTTGGGCATGCCATAGGCGCGGCTCAGTGGTTCAAACACCTCGGCGTCCTTTTTCACCAATTCCAACAGGGCGTCTTGCAGCGCGTCCGATTTGGCTTTCAGCGCCAGAATGTCCTCTTGCACATCGGCATACTTTTTCTTGCCCACCGTCAGGCTACCCACCATGTTGCCCAGCGCCATGCCAATGGCACCCACCAGCGCCGAAGCGCCACCGCCACCGGGAACCGGTTCTTTGCTGGCCAAAACCGAAACAAAATCCCGGCAGCTTTGCTGTGTAAAATCCATAAACTATTTCCTCCGAAATCGCTATATTTTACTGCCCTTCGCCCCACTGGCGAAAAACAGTTTTGTACCAAAGGCCCCCTTAGCAAAACGGCATATTTCGCTTGGCAGGGAACGCACAAACGTGTATACTGTAACTAGGCTGAACAATGCTTCTCTTGGGCAATCTGGCAAAAAGCATCTCACAACACCCTGCTATTTATAGCATAAAAAAACAATTCTGTTTCATTATACAATTTTTGTTTTCAGATATCCACCCCTTTTTGCAAAGTCTTTAGAAGAATTTTTCTGGCAAAATACATAGTAGGAAAGGAAGATGATTCATGGCCAATTTTTACAAATGCGACGACTGCGGCGAAATTGTATTGGAGATGGGTGCTGCGGGAAAAACTTGTCCCAGCCAGGCAAAACAACTTATCACACCAAACAGCACAGATGCAGCCGGAGAAAAACATGTTCCAGTGGCAAAAGCTGAAAATGGGCACGTCAAAATTACCGTGGGCGAAGTTTTACACCCCATGACGGAAGAGCACCACATTGCCTGGGTGTATGTGAAAACCAGCTTTGGTGGTATTCATTGTAACCTCTGTGCAGGTGACCCCCCTGAGGCGCTTTTGAATGTAAAACCTAGTGAGGCGCTGGAGGTGTATGCCTACTGCAACCTGCACGGCCTGTGGAAAGCCCCGGAACCTGTGTTTAAACTGGATTTCGGGCAGAATGATGTGGCGTGCTCAGCGGAATTTCCTAGCGGCTGTGTTAACCCTTCCCAGGGCTAACACGCGGAGCAGCCCTATTCACACATAAGACGCAAAGCTAGGCGCGGGGCCAATTGGCCCCGCGCTTTTTATGTATTTTCCCGGTAGGCCGAAGGGGGCATGCCGTAATGTTTTTTAAAGCTTTTGGAAAAATAAAAAGCGTCCGCAAAACCCAGAGCTTCCGCCACCTGGGCAATGCTTTGCTGGGGCTGGCGCAATAGCCGGCCCGCCTCTTCCATTCGCAGCTTGCTGATGTACTGGGTAACGGTGAGCCCGGTATGTTTTTTAAACTGGCTGCTGAGGTAGGCCGGGCTCACCATCAGCCGCACCGCCAGCTCCTCCAGGCCAAAACCATAGCTACGATATAGTTCCTCCATCCAAGAGGTGGCCTCCCGCACCAGGCGGCTGGTGGTTTCGGTTCCCTCTCCCGCCCCCAGGAACGGTTCGAACAGTTGCCGCAGCCGCTCTTGCAGCTGGGCCAAAGTGTCGCTACCCGCCATCATCTCCCGGCACCCCATTCCAATCAGGCGGTTTTCCATCTGGTACTGTTCCATTTGGCGGTGGCTAGCCTGCGTTTTTAGCAGACCCAACAGCTGGGCCAGTTCCGCCTCCAGGGTGTGCACATCCCCCTGCTGGGCCAGGGCCTCAAACACCTCGTTTAGCGCCTTTTCCAGCTGTTTTCTATCCCCCGTTTGCAGGCAGCGCTCCACCCTTTGGTTCTGCTGGGCCAAGCCGGGCCCGGCCACACGGCCACCCGGGCTGTGCAACACCAAAGACTCCATGGGGTAAAACAGCTTTGATAAAAAGGCGAGGCAGGCCTGGCGATAGGCCTCCTGCATGGCTATGGCCCGGCCGGGGCCGGGCCCCCCGCACCCCAGAACATACGCCTCGTCCAGGTGCTGCTGTGCCAGCGCAACCATCTCTTGCAGGATGGGCTCATCCGCTTGGTCTTCCGGCATCTGTACCACCAAAAGGGCATGGCCAAACGAATCCAAACAGGCGGCCCGCACCCAGCGGGAAAACCGCTGCGCCAATAGCTGGGCCACCTCTTGGTTCTGCCGCCGCTGGCGGGAAAAGCGCAGGGTTTGTACCCCCCGCACCTCTCCCATCAGCACACGGTACTGCCCTTTTGGGACAATTCCATACTGTGCCAGAGGCAGGCTCTCCTCCTCGCCGTCCAGCAAGGCCTCGCTGTGGAAAAATTGCCGCCAGAACACCCCGGCTTTTTGCCCCTGCCGCTGCTCCAGCAAACGGGCCACCCCGGCCAGGGCCTGTTCCATCTCCCGGCGGTTTACGGGCTTCGTGAGGTAATGCTCCACCCCGCAGCGCATGGCCTGCCGGGCATATTCGAACTCGGCATATCCGCTCAGCACAATCACAGCCAGTTCCGGGTAGTCCTCCGCCGCTTTGGCAATCAGGTCCAGCCCGCTTTCCCCCGGCATGGTCACATCCACCACCGCCAGATGGAAGGGCTCGCACTCCAGCTTTTCCAGGGCCTCCCGTACACTGGCGGCCTCTCCTGCCACCGTAAAACCCAGTGCCTCCCACTCCACACAGCGGCGCACGCGCTGGCGGGCATAGTATTCATCGTCTACCAGTAGGCAGCGAAACATCTAGCCCTCCCCCTTTCTTGGCGGCAAATACAGCGAAACCCGCGCCCCCTGCCCGCTTTGGGAGGCCACCTCCACGCGGGCGGCATCCCCCAGTTGCAAGCGCAGCCGCGTTTCTGTATTGGAAAACCCGAACCCCAACGCATGGGCATTCTTCGCCTCAATGGCGGCCAGTTTTTCCCCTGGCAGGCCGGGGCCGTTGTCCTCTACACACAGGCGCACAAGCCCCTGTTCCATACGGCCGCGCAATGTGATACAGCCCCCGCCTTGCCGTGCCAACACCCCATGCACCACAGCATTTTCGGCTATGGGCTGCAAGCTGAGCTTTGCAATGCGGTACTCCATAATATCCTCCTGGCAATCCACCTGGTAGGTAAAGCGCCCAGGGTACCGCCTTTGCATGATGGCCAGGTAATTTTTCACAATCTCCAGCTCCTCCCGAATGCACACCGTAATATCCCCCCGGGTGAGTACGCTGCGGTAGAAGCGGGAAATTTCCCCTATAAATTCAATGGTGTTCTCATATTCCCCCACCTCCACCATGCCACAGAGCGTTTCCAGGGAGTTGTAGAGGAAATGGGGGTTCATCTGAGACTGGATATAGCTCAGTTCAAACTGGCGTTTTTGCTGGTTTTCCCGCTCGATGTCCGCCATCAATTTCTCGGTGCTCTCTGCCATTTGGTCTATCTGCCCGGCCAGCACCGCCACCTCGTCCTGCCCTTGCAGGCGGATGCGCCGCCCATAGTCGCCCCCGGCAATGGCGCTTACCGTGCGGGTGATACGGTCCAGCGGGCGCGTGATGCTGCGCGCCAGCGCGGCAAACACCAAAATGGATGCCACAATGGCCACCAGCCCCACCAGCCAGATGGAACGCACCATGGCGCTGGCACTTTGGGAGATGGTGGCCACCGGCACCTGGCCCACCACCGTCCAGCCCATGCGGGGGTAGCTTTTCCAAACATACAGGCTGTCTCCACTTTCGGCGGTGCCCTCGGGCTGGCCTGTGGCCACAAAGGGCAGGGCAGAAAGATCCTGCCCCATCTGGCCGGGCTGCGGGCTGCTGCTCACCCGGCCATCGTCCCCCACAATAAAATAGGAGGTATCGGCCCCGCCGTGGTTGGCGTAGACGTTCGCCACGGCTGTCTCCCGCAAATTCAGCTCAATCACACCTAGAAATTTCCCCGTGGTATCAAAACATTTTCGCAGCAGGGTATAGCATTGCGGCGCCTGCCCGCCGTAGTGTTTTTGGTAGGGCAAAGGGCCCAGGCCCAGCCAGCGTATCAGGTCCTTGCTCTTTCGGAAATCCTCTATCTCGGCCTTGTGCGTCTCGGTAATGGTTTCGGTGTCGGCCTGGGTGTCGCTCACATAAATCTGCCCGTTTTCGTAGTACAGCACAGACTGAAAATCCGAGTTCGCGTGCACCAAATCCAGCAAAAAAGCATACACCATGCGGAACTGGGTGAAATTTTCGTAGGCGGTGTTGTTTTCATGCACCGGGCCTTTTTGCCACTGGCGGGCATACACCATGAATAGGGTATAGGATTCGATGTTGTTGAAGTATACGTCCAGCTTATCGCTGATGATGGATAGGTCGTTTTGGGTGTTGCTCACCGAGACCTCGGTGAGCCGCCGGGAGACCTGGCTGCCCGTTACCACTGAAATAAGGCACACCGTGAGGGCTGCCGTGAGCGCATACAAAAACAGGATGCGCAACTTGATGGAACCGGTGATGGAGAGCAGGGCTTTGTGAATTATATGCATGAAGGCCCTCCCTTTTTGTGCGTTTTCTCTAAATATCCCCCGGGGCAACCCCAAAGAAAGTATAGTGTCTAACAAAAAAAATGACAAGTGGAGCAAAAACGATTCCATTGTTTTGCGCCCGCCAACCATGCTATCATCACAGCAGTTCCCCGCACCAAACCAAGAAAGAGGAAGAAAACAGTTTGACAGGAGGAGTGTTTCACATGAAGAAAATGTTGAGTTTTGCACTTGCGTTCACCCTGGCCCTGGGCATTTTTGCCGGTTGCGGCGGCGGCAGCGGCAGTACGGCAGCCAGCGGCGGTACTGCAGCCAGCGGCAACGCGGCGGCCAGCACAGCCGATGCCGGCGCCACCGGCGATAAGGTGACCCTCACCTATCTTTCGCGCTATGCCAACCCCGAAGAGCCCCGCAGCCAGTTCTACATGGGCAAACTGCAAGAATTTTTAGACGAAAACCCCAATGTGGTCATCGAGGATATGTCGGTATCGGACGGCGACGCCTACATCTCTAAAATCAAAAGTTCCATCGCCGCGGGCAACCCGCCCGACCTGTTCATCTCGGACAGCTTCTCCTCCCTGCTGGATTTGGTGGAAACCGGCATGGTGCAGGATATCTCCGGGCTGATTGAATCCCCCGAGTGGACCGGCCCCTCCGACCCGGACGTGCTGGCCCCCTTCACCTACGGCGCCCAGGGCATTGAGGGCGTGTACGGTGTGCCCAACCAAGTGGTTACCGAACAGATGTTCGTCAACAAAAAACTGCTGGAAGAAAACGGCTTTGAAGTGCCCGAAACCTGGGAGGACATCATTGCCATGGTGCCCACCTTTGAAGAGCAGGGCATTGCCCCCGTGGGCCTGGGCAGCAAAATCCCCTACCGTGCCGGGGCGCTGCACACCGCCATCTACCTCAAAATGTTTGGCCCCGAGTTCATGGAGCGGTACCAAAGCGGCGAACTGAAATGGACCGACCCCGACAGCCTGGCCGTGCTGGAAAAATACGCAGAGCTTGTGAATGCCGGCGTGTTTGGCCCCGATGATGTAGCCATGGACGACCTGACCTTGATTGAGGAGTTCATCAAGGGCAACTACCCCATGGCCATCTCCCCCAGCTTCTTCTTCTCGCTGTACCAAAACGCCGAAAACGCGGGCGATTTCGTCTGCATCAACATCCCCTATTTTGCCGATAAACCCGAGTTCAAGGACAACTGGAATTCCTCCACCCAAGAGGGCTTTGTGGTAAGCGCCGCCCCCGGCACCCCGGAGTATGACGCGGCCACCAAACTGCTGACGAAACTGCTGAGCAAAGAGACCTTTACCGAGTATGCCGAACTGCTGGGCGGCGGCGTGTTCCCGCTGGATGTGGAGTTTGACGCCACCAAGGCCGACCCAATTATGCAGGGCTTCATGGATGCCTATGCCAGCCGCACCGGCGTGGGTGACGACATCGCCCGTGCTTCCAAAAACACCGGCCTGCTGCCCGTGTTCTGGAGCGAGACCCAGTCTCTGTTTGTGGGGCGCACCCCCCAAGAGGTGGCCGACACCCTGCAAAAAGAAGACGACAAGGCGCAATAACCAACACACATTCCGAAAAACAGCAGCCGGAGAAAAAGAGACGCCGTACACGAGGTGAATTGCCCGCCGGGCAATGGAAGCGCCCCCTGGGGCCACCGCAATGCGCACTTTTTCGGCCGGCTGGCGCGGGCGGGGTAAGCCCGCCCGCGCAATGCTTTTATAAAGGGGCATGAGCATGCATTACCAATTTAGGGGCAAAAAATATCCCGTGGCGGGGCTGCTGGCACTGCTGCCCGCCCTGCTGGTGTACGGCATTGTTATCCTATACCCCACCTGCAACATGGTCTATACCTCCCTGTTTGATTGGAACGGCATTCCTGGGCAGGCCATGCGCTTCGTGGGGCTGGAAAACTATGTGAACTTCTTTTCGGACTACATGGCAAAAGACGTGGTGCGCAACATGGGCATCCTGTTTGGCACCCATCTCATTTTCACGGTGCCCATCGCCTTTTTCCTGGCCTGTGTCATCAACCGCAAGTTCCGGGGCCTGCGCATCATCAAGGGCCTGTACTTTATGCCTGTGGTCATCAACCGTGTGGCAATAGGCATGATGTTCAGTTTTCTTGTATATCCCAAGGTAGGGCCGGTCACGGTGCTCATCCGGGCCCTTGGTTTTGGCAACATCAACCTGCTGGGCAACATCAACACCGCCATGTTCGCCGTGGCCTTCGTGGAGATGTGGATCAGCGTGGGGCTGTACATGATTCTGTTCCTGGCGGGGCTGGTGGCCGTGCCCACCGATATGTACGAGGCCGCCGATATTGACGGCGCCTCCCGTTTTCAAAAACTCGTCCGCATCACACTGCCCAGCTTAAAATCCACCTTTCGCACCGTGCTTGTGCTGGTGCTTACGGGGGCGTTTAAAGTATTTGATGTGGTGATGACCCTCACCGGTGGCGGCCCACGCACCGCCACGGAAACCGCCGCCACGGCCATGTATAAAACGGCGTTCCTGAAAAATCAGTTTGGCTATGCAGACGCCATTGCCACCATGACGGTGCTGGTGTGCCTGGTGATTACCCTGGGATTTAATACGTTGTTCCGCGAGAAAGAATAGAGGGAGGCGACAAGATGCTACGCAAAAAACGGCAGTTTACCCTGGGCGGCGCGGCCATGTTTTTGGGCGCGGGGCTATGGTGCATCATCACGGCCTTCCCGCTGTATTTCTCCCTCATTTCCTCGTTCAAAACCAACGACGAAATCTTCCAAAATTTCTTTGCCCCACCCGCCGTGTTCCAGTTTTCAAACTATGTGCGCGCCCAGGAGATGAGCAATATCCTCCGCGCCCTGCTCAACTCCCTCATCATCAGCCTTTCGGCCATTGTGGTGATGATGCTGCTGGATTTGATGCTGGCCTACATCATCGCGCGGAAAAAGGTGCCCTTCTCGGGGTTGCTCACCATTTTGTTCTCGGCCGCTTTGATGATTCCCATCCAGTGCGCCCTCATCCCCATTGTGCAGATGGTGGCCAAGATTGGCGGCTACAACAATTTCCCCGTGGTCATCGTCATCTACATTGCGCTGAACATGTCCCTGTGCTTTTTTGTGCTGATGGGCAGCATCCAGGAGGTGAGCCGGGAGATAGACGAAGCCGCCGAGATTGACGGCTGCGGCCTGTTCCGTCTCATCTTCCGCATCATCACCCCCATGATACGCCCCTCGGTGGCCACCTGCTCCATCGTCTCATTTTTGTTCATTTACAACGAGCTGGCCGTGGGCAATGTGCTGCTAAACCTAAAGAACTTGCGCACCGTCTCGGTGGCCTTGCTGGCCTTCAAAGGGGATTTTGGCGCCTACTACGCCTACTCTTTCGCCGCCATCATCATCGCCGTTATCCCCACCGTGCTGTTCTATCTGCTGGCCCAGGAAAAGGTGGAGCAAGGCCTCACCGCCGGGGCCGTGAAAGGCTAAACACCCGTAATAAAACCACCACTAGGAGGACGCTATGAGCGAATTTATGTCGTACGACCCCTGGAGCAACATCAAAACCCGCAACGGCCTGCCGGGGGATGAGATGGTCTCCATGCTGCAAAAATCCATCCGCCGCGGGCTGGAGCACAACGCCCTGATGGCCGCCTATGAGATGTACATCACCAGCCCCCAGTTTGAGGACAAACTCTGGCGGCGGCTGCTGGCCATCTCGGTGGAGGATATCGGCTTTGGCGAGCCAAACGCCCCGGTGCTCATCAACACCTTAAACCAAATGCGCAAGGAATTCCCCTACAACGACGGCGACCGCCCCATGTTTTTTGTGCACGCCATCCGCTACCTGTGCCGCTGCAAAAAAGAGCGCTCCTCGGACCATGTAAAGAACATGCTGATGGACGAGTTCAACCGCGGGGGCAAACCCGAGGTGCCGGAATACGCCCTAGATTTGCACACCGTGCGCGGGCGCGAGATGGGCCGGGACATCTTGCATTTCCTCACCGAGGCCAGCCGCGTGGAGCCTGAATACGAGGTGCCGGAGTTTAAGGCCCTGCACCAGCAGTACATTGAGCTGCTGAAAAACGCCGCCAATGAAGAGGACACGGGCGATAAACCTTTCGAGTATATGCCCTTCCAGTTCTAATACTATTTCAGAATAGAAACTAAATAAAGTTTCTATTCTGATGTTGCGGCAAAAGGCGCCGCAACGCGTCTCATGCAAAATTTCTGTTATCGCGTAGCATCCCCTTGGGGAAAAACATAATGAAGTTTTTAACGAAATTTAGGATAAATCCATACCGTGTTCCTATAAAAAAACCAGGGGTCTTGGCAGGTGAAGTGACCCCCAAAAGTTAGACAGTATGATATACTGAATAACAAATGGGGTGCAGTTCACAGGAATGCCACCCCTGGTTTTTTCTATTTGTGGGGCTGTGCCCCCAGAATTTGGATGTGGTACTGGCGGCGGCGGGGGCCATCAAACTCACAGAAATAGATGCCCTGCCAGCGGCCCAATGCCAATGCCCCGTCCTGGATGGGCACCATCACCGAAGCGCCCACCGCGCAGGCCTTGGCATGCGCCGCGCTGTTGCCCTCGGCGTGGCGGAACTCCGGGCGGTCTGGGAAGGCCTTGTCCAGCGCCAGCAGCAAATCCCGCGTCACGTCTGGGTCGGCGTTTTCGTTGATGGTTAGCCCCGCCGTGGTGTGCGGACAATATACCATACACACCCCGTTTTGCACACCCGAGGTTTCCACGGCGTCGGCCACCTGGTTTGTGATGGAGAAAAAGCCCTCTTTTTCTGTATCAATTCGCACACTGGTCATGTTCTCACTCCCATATCTGCAAAATTTCTTCGGTTGGCCGTCTTTGGGTGCGCCTGGGACGGCGGGCCGCATAGCCCAGTGGGCTCATTACCACCACCACTGCCTGCGGGGGCAAACCCAAAATCTGCTTCACCGCCTCGGCTTTAAAATGCCCTAACCAGCAACCAGCTAGGCCCAGCTCCGCCGCTTTCAGCAGCATAAAACTCATGGCGATGGAACCATCCGCTGTGGCGGCGCTGCGCCCGCAGTCCATCAATCTCTCGTTTTCCACCCATACCACCAAGCACACCGGCGCCCTGCCCACCTGCTTTTGCCCATACGCCGCCTCTTGTAGCCTGGCTATCATCTTGCGGTTTTTCACCACACCAATATGCCGGTTTTCCACCGGCGTACTGCTGGGGGCAATCCGCCCCGCCTCCACTATGGCTTCCAGCGCTGTTTGCGGCACAGGCTCTTGCGTAAAGTTCCGGGCGCTGCGCCGCTCATCAAACACTTCATCCAAGGTCATGTTCGGCTCTCTCCTACCCTTGTTGCGTCTGGTTTTCAAGATGCTGCTCTATGCGTTTTTCCGCCACCCAAGTGCGCCCGCAGGGGCCAATGCGGTAAAAGGTCATGCGGCGGTTCACCGCGCTGTTTTGGTCAAACTTCAGCCGCCCCTTTTCGTCGGGGCTGGGGTAGTAAAATTGGCGCTGGGCAGTGCTGGCGTAGGCCACCGGGCTAGAGAGGATATAGCACAGGGTGCTGCGGGAGAGTTGCTCGCCCGTAAAACAGCCCGGAATCAGCGCCTCCTCGCCGTCTTGCAGGCGTATCTCCCCGCCTTCCAGCGAAAGCTGTACCATCTTGCGCACCGGTTTGTGGCTTTTTAAGCCATGCTGCGCGCGGTGCAATGTCATGTACACACCGGTATACATCCGCTCAAACAAAGCCAGCGGCACCTGCCGCACCACCGCTTCGTTGCTGGGGGCCAGGGGGTCGTTCAGCACCACAAACTCCTCCCCCTGCACCTTGGTAAAGCCCCGCACCACCACCAGGTGGCCACGGCTATCCACCGTGGCGCCAGGCAAAATGGGGCGGTTGTCCCGCCCTTCCGGCGGCGGCTTTGTCTCCTCTTCCTGGGCCTCTTCGGCCTCGGCCAGCGCCGGGGTACGGTAGTGTAGCTGCGCCGCAATTCCCTGGCCCATCCACACCTCGCGCCGTAGGGTGGATACCCCGCCAAAGCCCACAAAGCTTTCAAAATCGTAAATGCCGCCCGCGGCGCTTAAAAAGGCCAGGTTTTCGTATTTGCCCGCCCCCGCGTCATAGATGCAGCGGGCCACCTCCTCGGGCAGCACATCAGCGCCCCAGCGGTTCATCAGCATGGTTAGGCTGGTGGCCCCGCCAATGCGCGCCGCAATGGCCGGGTCCCGCACCAAGGCCGAATAGGCGGGCATTTCCAGCACCCGTTCCCCAGCATACAGTTTGGTTTCTGCCGGCAGTTCGGGGCGGGTGGCCGCCGCCATCAGCAGCACGGTGGGGGTCAACTTATCGTCGGCAGAATGCAAATGCACCCGCATCTGGGCCGCCTCGGCCGGGGGTAAGGCCGGCAGCACCCGCAGTACCTCAGCATCCACCAGGGCCATCTCGTCCCCGTGGGCCGGCGGGGAACTGCGCTCCTCAAACACGCTCCACTTGCCAAAACTAAACCACCGGCTCCACCGCCCCTGCACCTGCACACGCACCTGCATTTCAATAGAGGTGCCGGGGGGAGTATCGGCGTTCCAACTGGGAATCAACTCGCGAAATTTTTCCGCCACAAAAGGGGGGCTTGTGTAGCTTCCGTCGGGCAAAAAGCCCGTCCCCATCCGCCCCAATTGAATGCCGCCCTCGTCTACGGCGGTGTTTTCAAAAGCCCCAGCCGCAAAGTTGGCCACATCCCGCAGCACAAACAGGCTCTTTGTCATCTTGCACCATCCCAACCTGCTATGTTATTCTTGTGGAAAAGCCATTTTCCCAGATGAAAAGGATTTTCCTTCGCTCTGCACTCACTCATTCGTTTCAGTATAGCATACTTTTCCCGCAAGGAGAAACACCCATGGATTTTTTCACCACTCTCCACCCCGTTGCCCTGGCCGCCTTGGGCACCGGTTTCACTTTTTTGATGACCGCCCTGGGCGCTGGCACCGTGTTCTTTGTGCGTGGCGAGCCAAAACCAGCTTTGATGCGTGTCTTTCTTGGTTTTGCCGCCGGGGTGATGATTGCCGCCAGCGTGTGGAGCCTCATTATCCCCGCCATTGAAATGACCGAGGCCCAGGGCGGCATTGGCTGGATTCCCGCCGCGGGGGGCTTTGCCCTGGGCGTGGGCTTTTTGCTGCTGCTAGACCTCATCATCCCCCACCTGCACCCCGGCAGCCAAAAGGCCGAGGGCCCTCATTCCAAACTGCCCAGCTCCTCCTTGCTGGTGTTGGCCGTCACCCTGCACAACATCCCCGAAGGAATGGCCGTGGGCCTGGCCTGCGCCATGGTGGCCAGCGGCCAGGGCACAGCGGCCGCCGCAATAGCCCTGTGTATTGGCATGGGGCTGCAAAATTTCCCAGAGGGGGCCGCCGTTTCTTTGCCCCTAAAAAAAGACGGGTTTTCCAACCCGAAGGCCTTTGTGTTTGGGGCTTTTTCCGGCTTTGTGGAGCCGGTGGGCGGCATTGTGGCCGTGCTGGTGGCCGGGGGCATTGCCCCGCTAATGCCCTGGTTCCTCACCTTTGCCGCCGGGGCCATGATGTATGTGGTGGTGGAGGAGCTGATTCCCGAAGCCCATCTGGGCGAACACAGCAACACCGGTACCCTGGGGGCCTTGGCGGGCTTCCTGGTGATGATGGTGCTGGACGTAGCCCTGGGCTAGAAAGGGAGGACGGAACATGAACGAGCCCGTTTGCACCGATGGTTTTGCCCATTTGTGTGCGCCCTGCAAAATGCGCGCCCAGTACGGGCGGCTGGCCCTGCTGTTGCGGCAAGCCAACTGGGAGGAAAACCGCTACGACCAAGAACTTTGGCTATGGGATAGCGAAAGCCTGGCCGCGCTGAACACCGGCGGCCCCGTGGCCGATTTTTGGTGGCTGGACAAAGACCATCTGCTGTTCACCCGCCCTTCTCATGCAACGGCACCGGTGCGCAAGGGCCACACCCAGCTTTACCTGTTGCCCCTTGCCGGGGGGGAGCAGGCCCGCGAAGCTTTGCTGTTACCCGGGCAGGCCGAGGAGCTTTTCTCCCTACCGGGGGGGCGGCTTTTGTACCTGGCGCGGGATTTGGACGGCACCCTGCCCCATGGTGCCCAGGAGCGGGACCGCGCCGATTATGAAGTGATAGACCAGTTGCCGTTTTGGGAGGAGGGCGGCGGTTTCCTGCGCCGCCGCCGGCTTTGGCTGTGGGAAAATGGCGCGCTACAAAGCCTGGGCCCCCGCGGGCTGGATGTGGAGGAGGTCTGCCTTTCGCAGGACGGCAGCCAGCTTTTTTTCACCGCCCCTGTGCCCGGCGCCGCCCTGCCCTGCCACCAGCTTTACCGCCTGGATACCCAAAGCCTTGCCTGCGAGAGCCTTCCCCTGCCCAGCCACCGTTTTGCCTGCCACGCCCTCTGCCCCGCCCCGCCAGGGCGGCTGTTGGTGTTTGGCAGCGGCATGGAGCGTTTTGGCCTGCACCAAAACGGGGGGTTTTATCTGCTGGATTTGGACACACTATGCTACCAAACCCTGTATGACGGCGGCATGCACACCTGCTGGAGCTCTGTGAGCTGTGACACGGTGCCGGGCACCGGCGCCCAGCTTGTGTTTCACCAGGCGCGTGCCTGGTTCATTAGCACCCAGCGTGGGGATGCACGGCTGTTCTCCCTGGGGTTACAGAATGGGGACATCCGCCCGGAGGGCCCCGAGCAGGGTAACGTGACCCAACTGGTGCGCATGGAAAGTGATTTGTACCACATTGCCCAGCGTGGCCTGGGCGGGGCCGAACTCTACCGCCTGGAGGGCGAAAGCGAACGCCGCCTAAGCCGCTGGAACCAAAGCTTTGCCGCCCGCCATGCCCTGCATATGCCCGAAGCGCTACCCACCCGGCTGCCCCTGGGCATTGAGCTGGACGGCTGGGTGCTGCGCCCCAGTGGCTGGCAGGCCGGGCAGCGCTACCCCGCCGTGCTGATGCTGCACGGTGGGCCAAAAAATGTGTGGGGCACCGTTTTGCACCACGAGATGCAGGCTTTGGCCGCGCGCGGCTATGCCGTGCTTTTTTGCAACCCGCGCGGCTCTTGCGGGCGGGGCAACGCCTTTGCCGATATCCGGGGGCGCTGGGGCAGTGTGGACAGCGAGGACGTACTGGCCTTTTTGGACGCGGCCCTGGCCCGCCACCCCTGGATAGACCCCGCCCGCCTGGGCGTGGTGGGGGATTCCTATGGCGGGTTCCTGGTGAACTGGCTACTGGGCCACACCACACGTTTTGCCGCCGCCGTCTCCCGCCGGGGCATCGCCCTCTGGGCCAGCATGGCCGCCCTGTCCGACATTGGGCCCTTCTTCGCGCCAGACCAAGCCGCCGACCCCTGGCAAGACCCCACCGCCGCCTTTGCACTCTCCCCAGTGCGCTACGCGGCCCAGGCGCAAACCCCCACCCTATTCTTACATGGAAACGGCGATTTGCGCTGCCCCGCCGCCGAAAGCCTTCAGATGTATGCCGCGCTGAAGCGCCGGGGGGTGCCCTGCCGGCTTTGCCTGTTCCAGGGGGAGGGGCACGGTATCTCCCGCAGCGGCCTGCCCCGCCACCGCGCCGCCTGGCTGGAAGAAACCGCCGCCTGGCTGGACAGATGGTTGGACGTGCGTGGCCGCACCGGACTGTGATGCCGCCAGAAAAACCTTTCCCCTTCCTCCCTCTGATGAAGGAGGAAGGGCGGCCCTGCCGCCCATGAGGGAGAGATTCCCGAAGCCAAAAAAGAGACTCTCTTCTTCAGTTCGCCACCTAGCCAGCTCTCTCTTCAGCGGGGGCCAAGGGCCAGGGTAAATGGAAACACCCCCGGCATAGCCAGGGGTGTTTGCTTGCTTTGATATTTTAGGCCAGCCCGGCAGCCAGGTTCTCGCGGGCTTTTTTGGGGTGATACAAACGGCACATCTCAATGAAGGCGCAGGCTTTATCGGCCATGCTAACCACAAAAGATTCCTTGTGCCTGGGCAGCCGCAGGGTAAGCGGCCACATGTGTTTTACAATGATGTCCTTCTCTTTGCCGGAAAGCGCATACCGCTCTTCCGCATTTTTCAGCGCCTGGTGGGGGTGCTGCCAAAGCCGCAGAATGCTTTGGTTTTCCTCTTCCCAGTCACCGCCGGTAAAATCGTGCAACAGGCCCGCACGCGCGGCCGCTTCATGGTCCCATTTCAGCTTTTTACATACCAGAAAACTAAGGTAGGCCACCATCAAGCTGTGGTTTAAACAATTGGATTGTTTGCTGTGCCGGGGCAGGTTTTCCATCGCCAGCACCTCTTCATCTTGCATCAGGTCCCGTACAATATCACTGAACTGCTCGCAGTTCTCGGGTTTCCACATATAGTTTATACTCCTTTGGGCTTTGCTTGCATTTTGTCGCCGTCAACGCCACTATTCACAGTATACTATACTTGCCCCACAAATACTATTGACAATCCTGTTAAACTCGGCCCCCAAAACGCCCTGTTCTTGGCTTATATTACCAATATTGAAACGCTTTTGTGAAATTTCTGTGAGATTTGATGAAAATAACACAACTGCTATTCTTCGCCCGGGGCCATGAACTGCCACACATCGTCGGCGGTGGGGTACTCTTCCAGCGAAGGCGCGCGTATCTCCAGCCGCACAAAGGTGAGGATGAAGCGGCGGTCCTCTTCGGGTATCCACTTCTGCTTATTGAGGGTGGCCTCGGCTGCCTGCAAGCCGCCTTCCAGCTCCCCGCCGTTCAGCAGGCAGGCGTCTTTGGCGCAGATATAGGCAAACAGTTTTTCCTCATCCTTCACCTTTTTGCCCTTCACGCCCTCTTTCAGCACCGCCAGGGCGGCCTCCTTCTGTACCGGGCCAAAGGGAAACACACGCTCTTGGAAATCCTTCGCTTCTCTGTCCATTTGTTCCTTAGACTTGAACGGCCATCCGTCAAACCAGCCCATTTTCGCCCACCTCTCTGCCTGTCATTCTTTCTGCAAGTATGCTATACTAAGATAAGCAAGAAGTCAACCGGAGGGATGTATGGAAATTCAAATCGACCGCGAATTTG
>CAYYLW010000046.1:0-17947 GCA_964472465.1 uncultured Oscillospiraceae bacterium
TTGCCGTCTATGTTCTGCTCGCCAAACTGCATACCGTTCTTGGTGTCGTAGTAGACGACGCGCCCATCTTGCAGGTAGTTCATACCCCAGCAGCGGTTGCCGTCGACGGGATGGAAATTCCACCATTTGCCGCCTATGTTCCGCTCGCCGGTGACCCGGCCGTTCGCCTCATAGTAGGTGGTGCGGCCATCGGGCAGTTTGTAAAGACCCTGTGAGATATTGCCGTTTTGGGCGTTGAAATAGTGGAAATTGTTGCCCACCCGGGTCTCGTTGCCCAGCAACATGCCGTTGCTAGGGTCATAAAACACGGTGCGGCCATCTGCCAACTGTGTGAGGCCTACAGAGCGGTTGCCGTTGGCGGGGCTGAAAAACCACCACTTGCTGTCCACGTTTTGCTCGCCAAACAGCATGCCATTCTTGGTGTCATAGTAAACCACACGCCCGTCTTGCAGGTAGTTCATCCCCCAGCAACGGTTACCATCGATGGGATGGAAATTCCACCATTTACCGTCGATGTTTTTTTCGCCTGTAACACGGCCCAGGGTGGCGTCGTAGAACACGGTGCGCCCATCGGGGAGTGTTTTGAGACCCACGGCGATAGAACCATCGGCGTTGCGGTAGAACCAGTGGCCATTTTGCATGAACTCGCCCTCTTGCACGGCGACGGCCATAGGTACTGGCGTGGGTTCAACCGTGGTGTTTGGCACAGGCGCGGCCATCGGCAGGGGCGCTTGCATCAAACGGTTCGGTACAGCCGGAGGAGACATGGAAACAGCAGGTCCAGAACTACTTTCCGGCGTTGTGCTGTCCGGTTCGGTAGTGTCCGGCACAGTGGTATCCGGCACGGTGGTATCCGGCACGGTGGTGTCCGGCACGGTGGTGTCCGGCACAGTGGTGTCCGGCACGGTGGTGTCCGGCACAGTGGTATCCGGTACAGTGGTATCCGGTACAGTGGTGTCCGGTACGGTGGTGTCCGGCACAGTGGTGTCCGGCACAGTGGTGTCCGGCACAGTGGTGTCCGGCACGGTGGTGTCCGGCACAGTGGTGTCCGGCACAGTGGTGTCCGGTACGGTGGTGTCCGGCACAGTGGTGTCCGGCACGGTGGTATCCGGCACGGTGGTATCCGATACGGTGGTACCGGGGGCGGTGAGCCCCGGTGTTGCAGGCGGCTCGGCCGCGCTGACGGTGGCGCTGGTGAAGGCCATGGTTGCCACCAGCAGGGTTACAATGGACACGACATACAGTATGCGTCTCAACAAAACACCTCCAATAAGAGTGAACCACCACAAAGATACATCTTCAAAAGGTCTATACTCATCGTATACGTAAAACCAAGAAGGATGCCCCAAACGGGAAAATGGTCACAATACAATATCTTGTGGCACTAATGGATATAATATAGCATGTTGTGTACAAAATCGTCAATAGATAGTGGACTTGTAGGGCAGGGGAAACAAAATGTACCGGTTGGGGTAACCGGGGGGAAAACCGTTTGAAATCTACACTATGTAAAATGTTTATCGCACATATGTGCTAATGTGGGGGAGGGAAAAAGCCAAATGCAGGGGGTGGGAAAGGGTAAATCTTGTATTTATACACAAATTCTATTATACTAATTTAGCGTATAGCTTGTTCTGTGCATATGCAAGGCTTTTTAACGCGTAGAATGTTACAATTCTGTGTAGGATAAAGGGGTTGCGTGTGCCAAAGGAAGAGAGGATATCCCGAATGCAGGGTATGGGTTCATACATTGTAGAACGGCGGCGGGTGTACTTATCCTATGCTGTTTTTATTGTATTATATGGCGTAGCGAACATGTTTATGGGCGTTGGCTATGGAGATGACGCGGTAATCCGCAGCAAATATCTTGCGGATTTTTCGCAGATACCAGCGTATGTTCTAGACATTTACGAGAAATGGTCTACCCCGCATGTATTGTTTATTGTATTCTGCGTATTGCTTTTGTTGCCTTCGGTTTTTGGGCAACTGTTCAACTGGGCGGTTACACTAAGCTTGCTTTGGGCGCTAGACAAACTGGTAAATCCCGGGGGAAATATCCGGGTCCGGTACTTTATTGGTTTTGCTTTTATGCTGTACCCGCTAAACCAAATGATGAGCGCCGGCTGGCTGATGACCCTCTCGGTGTATTGGTGGCCGGTGGCCTTTGGCGTAGTGGGCTTTTTGGGAACGGCCAAACTGCTGCGGGGCGAACGGGTGCGTGTTTGGGAATGGTGTTTATACTCCCTGTGTACTTTTTTGGGCACGGGCAACTGGCAGTTTGTGTGCGTACTGTTCGGTTTGTATGCCGTGTTGAATGCCTACTGGCTTGTAAGCTGTAAGAAAGTTTCTTTTGCGCTTATGGTGCAGCTGCTTTTATGTGTGGGAACACTGGTATTTTATTTGACAGCGCCGGGCATGAGCACCAGGTATACAACGGAAAACCAGTTTTTTGTGGATTTTGGCGTTTTGAACTTGCTGGAAAAAGTACAGCAGGGCTTTACCGCCACGGTAGCGCCCTTTGTGGCCGATTTCAACATGCCAGCGTTGTTGTTGTATCTTCTGCTGGCGGTGGCGGTATTTGTTGGTGATGCCTCCCGCGTAAAAAAGATACTGGCCTGTATTCCGGCGGGTATTTTGCTGCTCTTTGGTTTTCTTCCCACACTGTCCAGTGGCCTTTTCCCAAATGTATCGGGTGTTCTGCGGGCAAGCCATAAAGAAGTGCTCAACTTCATGCAAATCACCCCGTTCACGCACAACCAAACAGGGGGCTATGTGGCCATCCTCATCACCTTCCTGATGATGGGCTGTGTGCTGGCTTCGCTGCTGCATATTTTTAAGGATTGGCACAAGGCCGTATTCTCTATAGTTGTGTTGTTAGCGGGCTTAGCTTCCCGGCTTATCCTCAGTTTTTCACCCACGCTGTACCGGTCTGGCATGCGTACATTTGTGTTTTTCTATCTTGCGGTTTTGTTTGTGGCCATGCTGGTGGCAGCGGAAATTTGGGAGAAAATACCAAAACGGGTGGCCGTGGCCGGCCTGGCGGTTATGGGCGGCCTGGGCATTTTGAACCTGCTGGATAAATCGGCGCTAGTCACCCTGTAGTGTATAAGGAGAAGCCATGCTGCAACGTTTTAACCAAATGCGTACCCAAAATGCGTTTACCTGCCTAGTGGTAGCAGTATTTCTTCTGGTGGGGCTCATATTCTCCATGCTGCTATTCTTTAATTATGATACGATACAAGCGTTTCAGCCGGAAGGATATCCGCCGGATGAAGGCCAGGTACATGTAACGATAGATTCTATTGTTTCCAAAAACGGATATATTGAGATGAGCGGATGGGCCCTAAAACCGGGGGAGGACATAAAGCAGGCCGAAAGCTTTTTTGTGCTGCGCAATGAAGACACAGGGGAATATTACCGTGTGAAAACCGGCACAGAAGAGCGAAAGGATGTTACCGAAATGCTGGATGACGGAAATATATACGATTACGCGGGCGTAAGCACCAGTGTGGATGCCACGGCACTGCTGAAAGAAGGTAGGCGGTTTAGGGTGCTGCTTGCGTTTCAAAACAACGGGGAAAAGCTGCTGGTGGATACCCAGCAATACATCCTGCTGTAAAGTGCCATTGTGCGCCAGGGCAGGGTTTTTCTAAGGTGCCAACCAGAATATGGGTGGCGGTTTGTGCCCAGCAGCGCCGCGCTATTTAGGCAGAATTTCAGAACCGGTGTTTACAACAAGCGGGAAGACAGGAAAAAGATGAAACAGACAATCTGCATCGTTTCAGCCCAAATGCTTCCCTCCACAGGCGGGGTGGAGCGTTTCACCCTACATCTGGGCAAGGCCCTTTTAAACAAGGGGTACCGGGTGCTGGTGCTGGCGCAAAATACCCACGGGGCACCGGAAAAGGAGGATATAGAGGGGCTTACCGTCCTCCGTTTTCCCAGCCTTAATTTGCTGGCCGGGCGTTTTCCCACGCCAAAGCCCGGAGCAGAGTGGCGGCGAATGCACCGCCTGCTCATGCAAGAGCCCATCGATTACATGCTGGTAAATACCCGGATTTATCCCTTTGTTTCCTATACGTTACGGCAGGCCAAAAAGAGGGGGATACCGGCGGTGCTTCTGGACCATAGCACAGGGCATATGGCGTTTGAAAACCCGGTGGCCGCCTTTTTGGCCGGCATCTACGAACATCTGCACACCGCAGTAATAAAACACTACCGGCCCCATTTTTACGGCGTTTCCAAAAGTGTCTGTCAATGGCTTTGCCATTTCCATATCAAGGCCGACGGCGTTTTGTATAATGCGGTGGATGTGGAGGAGATACAGTGTCTTTTAAACGGCCCGGCGGAGGATTGGCGAAAGAAACTGGGTGTGTACCAGGAAAGCACGGTGGTGGTGTACGCGGGGCGTTTGGTGCCGGAAAAGGGTATAGCGAAACTACAAGAGGCCGTGCGGCTGGCAAACTGGGCCGGCGGGAATTTGGTGCTGGTGGTGGCGGGGGGCGGCGTCCTGCTAGACAAGTTGAAACAGCAGCAAAACGCGCGGCTGCATGTGCTGGGTTCCCTGCCGTTTGCCCAGGTGGTGCAGCTGATGGACCAGGGGGATATTTTCGTCCTTCCCACCGATTATCCCGAGGGCTTTCCCACCTCGGTGCTGGAGGCAGCGGCGGTGGGCTGTTTTTGTATTACCACCCCGGCGGGTGGTTCCAAGGAGCTGATTTCCAGCCGGGAATATGGGGTTATATTAGAAGAAAATACACCGCAGGCCCTCTGCCGGGCTTTGCTGGCTGCTGCCGGGGACCCAGAGGGATGCAAAGCCTGTGCCAAAGCCGCCCAGCAGCGGGTGAGAAACGACTGTACCTGGCAAACCACGGCCCCGCGGCGGGCAGAGTCGTTTGCCAGTAGGTGAAATAGAGGGGAAGCACATGAAACCACTGGTCATCATACCCGCCTACAACGAAAGCAAGAATATTGTGCCCGTAGTAGAGGGGCTGAAAAAGACCTGCCCACAATTTGAATACCTGGTTGTAAACGATGGAAGCACCGATGCCACGGCCCAAATTTGCCGTGAAAAGGGGTATTCCCTGCTGGATTTGCCGGTGAACCTGGGCTTGGCCGATGCCGTGGGCGCGGGGATGAAGTATGCGTACAAGAGGGGGTATGACGGGGCGGTACAGTTTGACGGCGACGGCCAGCACCGCCCGGAGTATTTGGCACAAATGGCCGAAAAATTGGACGAGGGATATGATATCGTGTGCGCCAGCCGTTTTCTGACCCAAAAAAGGCCCATCAACCCGAGGATGCTGGGTAGCCGTCTCATCAGTTTTGCCATATGGCTTACCACAGGGCAAAAGCTGACCGACCCCACCAGCGGCTACCGCATGTATAGCCGGCGCATTGTCCGTGAATTTGCCACCCAAATTAACCACACGCCTGAGCCCGATACCATCAGCTATCTCATCAAAAAAGGCGCAAAAGCTACCGAGATAGAGGCCGAAATGGATGAGCGGAAGGCGGGAGAAAGTTATCTAAATTCTATCAATTCTATCAAGTATATGCTACGGATAGGTGTGTCGGTGCTGCTGGTGCAGTGGTTTAGAAGAGGGAGCCTGCAAGAACGAAGCGGCGCGGGCGATGAAACGTGGGGGGGAATGGGGCAATGAATATCCAGCTCAGAGTGATGCTGTTCCTAGGGGCCCTTTTTACGCTAATCTATTTTATGCGCCAAATACAAAAAAACCGCCTTCAAATTGATTACGCCATCTTTTGGAGCTTGTTTTCGGGTTCCTTGCTGTTCATGGGCCTGTTTCCCGATGTGATTTTTACGGCCGCCAGAATACTGGGTTTTGATTCGCCTGCCAATTTCGTGTATCTCGTGATCATCTTTGTCTTGTTGTTCAAGTTGTTTACCAATACCCTCAAGATATCAAAAATGAACCGGCAGATCACGGAGATGGCCCAGCATATGGGCCTAGAGGAAAAAGAAGCTCTAGACAGGATGCCGAAAGAGGAGAACACCCCACACAAATAGTGGGTGCCGCCAGAAGAAAAACACAGCAGCGTTTAGGGGGAATAGGGCGACACATGCCACGGTATAGGCCCCGGCTTGTATTTTAGCCGGTAGAACCGTATAATATAGAACGTCTATAGCATCACTTCGCAAGAAATTGCAGGAAGAGGGTCGGGATGAAAAAAGCGCGTATCTACCTGTTGTTGCATGGGCTTTTGCTGGTGTTCAGCCTGGCGCCGGTTTTTTCTAAACTGGCGGGGCAGCAACCTTTTTTAAGCCCCCCCTTCCTGCTGTTTTACGCGCTGTCGGTGGGCGTTTTGGGTGTGTATGCCATCGCTTGGCAGCAGGTGATCAAGCGCATGCCGCTCACGACGGCATATGCAAACCGGGCGGTGGCGGTGGTGTGGGGTATGGTGTGGGGCCTATTCATCTTTGGCGAAACCATCACCTTACTAAAGCTGCTGGGCGCGGCCATTATTGTGGGGGGTGTGGTGTTGTTTGCCACCGCCCAGGGCGAGGAGGATGCCGCCCATGACTGATACCATGCTGCCCTATATCGTGGTTATTCTCCTCTCGGTGTTTTTGGCTTCGGTGAGCCAGGTGCTGCTGAAAAAAGCTGCCCTGCGCCAGTATGATAGCTTTTTGAAGGAGTATCTGAACCCCCTTGTCATCTCGGCGTACACCTTGTTTTTTGGCACCACCGTGCTTACCCTGCTGGCCTACAAGGGCATTCCCCTCTCGCTGGGCCCGGTGCTGGAAACCACCGCCTATTTCTATATCACACTCTTCGGGGTGTTCATTTTCAAAGAAAAAATTACAAAAAAGAAGCTGCTGGCCCTTGGGATGATTGTGGGCGGCATCATTCTGTTTGCGCTGGGCTAGCCGGCGGGGAAGGGCACCAAATGGATATCATGCCAAACAACCTGAAACGCCAGTACGAACTGCATGCCGCGGAATACGAAGCCAAGGCCCTGGAGGTGCTGCGTAGCGGCTGGTATGTGCTGGGCAAAGAGGTAGCAGCCTTTGAAGAGGAGTTTGCCGCCTATCTGGGCGGCGGGTACTGTGTGGGGCTGGCCAGCGGGCTAGACGCTTTGTGGATAGCCTTTAAGGTGCTGGGCATTGGCCAAGGCGACGAGGTGATTGTGGCGTCGAACGCCTATATTGCCTGTGTGATGGGCATCACCATGGCCGGGGCCACCCCGGTGTTTGTAGAGCCGGACGAATACAACAACCTGGACCCAGGGAAAATAGAGCAGGCGGTGACGGAAAAAACCCGCGCCATCCTGCCGGTGCACCTGTACGGCCAGGCCTGTGATATGGATGTGGTGATGGATGTGGCCGCCCGGCACGGACTGCTGGTGGTGGAGGACTGTGCCCAAAGCCACGGGGCCACCTGGAAGGGAAAAGCCACAGGCACCTTTGGCCAGGTGGGTTGTTTTAGTTTTTACCCCACTAAAAACTGCGGTGCTTTTGGCGACGCCGGGGCCGTGGTGGTGCAAAGTGAGGAGCTGGCCCAGAAATTCCGTGTATTCCGCAATTATGGTAGCAGCAAGCAGTACCATTTTGACGTGGTGGGCGCCAATAGCCGCCTAGACGAGATACAGGCGGGCCTGTTGCGGGTACGTTTGGCCCATTTGCGTGACTTCAATGCCGAGCGGGAGGCCATTGCCACACGCTACCTACAGGAACTAAACCAGCCGGCCCTCCAGCTGCCCAGCCTGCGGCAGGGCGCGCAAAGCGTGTGGCACCAGTTCGTCATCCACAGCCAAAAAAGGGACGCCCTACGCGAGTATTTGACTAAACAGGGCATTGGCACCATCATCCACTACCCCATCCCGCCGCACCTCAGCCGGGCCTATGCCTACCTGGGTTACAAGCCGGGCGATTTTTCCGTAGCGGAACGTTTCGCCGGGGAGGTGCTGAGCCTGCCCATCTATAACGGCATGACAGAACAGGAGCAAACGCGGGTCATCAAGGCCATCAATGCATTTGAGGGCTAAGAACGGTATTTGGGCGTGAAGAGGCAAAAACAAGAAAGGGTATTGCATGAAATCGAAATTGGGCTCCTTGGCGGCCATGGCCAGCAAAAAAACGACACTGCTTACCTTTCTGCTCACCTTTTTGCTGTGTTTTGTATTTTTACAAATTACCAACGTGCAAGCTATGCACGGAGATGCGGCAGATTATCTGCGATTGAGTGACTCTTTTTTTGCTTCTGGCTCTTTCCGGCTGGCCAATTTTCCAGAAAGTTATCGCGGTGCGGTGTTCCCGCTTATTTTAGCCGGTTTTAACAGGCTGGCAGGGCTTTTTTCTGCAAACCCTCTGCTGGGTTGGCGGCTGCTGGTCTCCATCTTGGCGGCACTGTTAATGGTGGTTTTGCCCACATTATTTGGCCGTCTCACACGGGGGCCGATAAGGCTAGCCATGCGGCTTGTGCCATTGGTGCTATTGCTCGTTTTTTGGTATGGTCTTTTCCTGTATCCGCTCAGCGATTTTGTGGCCTTGTGTTTTTTTGTTTTTGGGCTGTTCCTCTTTTCTCAAGCGGCAGAGCGCCGGTGGACGCAGTGGTGGCAAGGGGGGCTGCTCTCTTTGCTGGGGGGCGCCTGCCTGTATGCCGCGTACAACACCCGAACCATCTACCAGTTTGCCATTATTTTTGCCGTTCCAGTGTTTATGGGCCTGCGTATTTGGCGGGAACGGGCGTGCTGGAAACAGCAGCTGTGTAACCTTGTGTTGGCAACAGTGGGTTTTGTGGCGCTGGGCTCCCTTGAAGGGGCCATAAATCTTTCCCAGATGGGTATTTTTTCTATTGGTGTTCATGGAAATTATGGGGGGGATAGCCTATTTGCTTTTCAGCTGAAAGCAGGCCTGGGGATGTCTCAATATGCCACTTATGTGGGGGATCCCTCGGTCTATCCCAGCCCCGCCATGGTATTCGTACAACCGGTTGGCCAGCAGCTACAAGCTTTCAGCTTACAGGAGATTCTATCTTCACCGGGTCGTTTGATTCAGTTAGCCGGAGTGTATGTAAGCCATTTCGTGAATATGCTAAACCCGGTATGGGGTGGCGGCGCCTATATAATCGATTTAAAAACACCCCGTTTCCCACTGTCTGTTATCAATTATAGCTTGCTCTTTGTCTCGGCTGTATGGCTTTGGATGAGACTGCGGGGAAAGAAAATCCGGAAAATCGTACCGTTTGTGAAGGATAAGGGTACAGAGCTGGCTTTATTACTAGCCCTATTGGTGCCTTGTGCCGCTATTCTTCCGGGCGCTGTAGAACACCGGTTTTTTGTGCCCATGTACCTTTTGCTATATGGTCTGGTCGCTTTTGTGGTTCAATACCGCTTGCTTTGGCAGGAATTACGGGCACGCCCGGTGTTGTATCTGGCACTGTATATAGGTTTGTTTTTGGTGCTGTGTATGTTGTGGGCCGGCGCTTATGCGCTTACGGCGGCCGGTATTCCCTTTTCTATCTTTTGATGTAGACCACCCAGAATAAGCCCTAAATAGAAAGAGTGGCAGGAGGAGCACATGAGACTGCGCCCGCTGGAAACGAAAGACATTCCGGGCATGCTGGAATGGATGCACGACCCTGCGGTAAACCGCTTTTTCCGGTTTGATGCATCGGGGATGGACGAAAAAAAGGCCGCCGGCTTTGTTGAGAGTGCGGCGAAAGGTGGTACTTCCCTCCATCTTGCCTGTGTCAATGAGGCGGACGAATACCTGGGCACCATCAGTTTAAAAAATATAGACGCAGAGAACAAAACGGCGGAATATGCCATCAGTTTCCGTAGGGCGGCCCAGGGTACCGGCGCGGCGCGCTATGCCACAAGGGAGATTTTGCGCCGGGCCTTTGAGGAGCTCGGTCTCGAAAAAGTGTATTTGGACGTGCTGGAAGAAAACGGGCATGCCTGCCGCTTTTATGAAAAACAGGGCTTCCAACCCGAGGGCTGCCTGCGGCAGCATATCCTGCTGGCGGGCCGCCGCCAAAACCTGCGGCTATATGGCATACTGAAAGAGGAGTGGAAAACCCATGGATGAGGTACGGATGCTGGAATTTCCCCAGCACGGGGACGATAGGGGACACTTGGTGGTGGTGGAGGGGATGACCGATATTCCCTTTGAAATCAAGCGGGTTTTCTATATGTATGGCTCCGATGGAGAGGTGGTCCGGGGTAGCCACGCCAACCGCCGCTCCGAGTTTGTGCTCATCAATGTGGCGGGCACCAGTAAGGTGAAGGTGCTGGACGGCCGGGGCAACGAGGCGATATTCAGTTTGAACCGTCCCCATACGGGGGTATATCTGCCCCGGATGGTATGGAAGGATATGTATGATTTTTCTCCGGATTCGGTATTGTTGGTGCTGGCCAGCGAGAGCTACGATGCGGCGGAATATATCCGGGAGTATGAGGAATTTGCAAAGGAAGTAACGCAGGATGTCAAATGAGCCTAGAGCCCTGAAAAAACTGTCTATTGTGGTACCCGTTTACTACAATGAGGAGAATCTCCGCCCTTTGTATGATGACCTAAAGGCGAAGGTTCTGGATAAAGTGGCCTATGACTATGAGCTGGTACTGGTGGACGATGGCTCTGGCGACGGTAGCTGGGAGAAAATACAAGAACTGGCAGGGGAGGATGTGCGCATTGTGGCCCTTCGCCTATCCCGCAATTTTGGCAGCCATGCCGCCCTGTTGTGCGGGCTGGCGCACTCCACCGGCGAATGCGCCGTGATGAAAGCGGCCGATTTGCAAGAACCCAGTGAGATGATCCACGAGATGGTGGAGCGGTGGCAGGCGGGTGATAACGTGGTGCTGGCCCTGCGTGAAGACCGTGAAGAAAGCCGCAGCCAGACCTTTTTTGCCAATTTTTACTACTGGATGGTGCGCAAAACTGCCCTGCCCACCATGCCCAAGGGTGGTTTTGACATCTCCCTGCTAGACCGGAAAGTAATCGACGTGCTGGACAAGATGGACGAAAAAAACAGCGCCCTCACTGGGCAAATTTTGTGGAGCGGTTTTAAAACCGGGCGGGTATACTACACCCGGAAAGAGCGGGAGATTGGAAAAAGCCGCTGGACCATGAAGAAAAAACTGCGCCTTGTTACCGACACGCTTTTTAGTTTTTCCACCCTGCCCATCACGTTGGTAATGGCGGTGGGGGGGCTGTCTTTCGTGGGGTCTTTGCTGTGGGCCTTGGTGGTTCTGGCGTTTTGGGCGTTTGGCAGCATTCCCGTACAGGGCTGGACCACCCTCTTTATTTTCAATCTCTTCAGTTTTGGTGTGGTGATGCTTACCTTGGGGGTGCTGGGGGGATACCTTTGGCGGGCGTTTGACGCCAGCCGTGGCCGCCCGCTGTATATTGTGGAAGAGCATCAAGCCCAGGGGGACCCGCCTAAAAAGAACAACCCATAACAGGATAAAAGAACAGCCAGCTATGCTGGCTGTTCTTTTATGTGGGCGGATACAACGCTGGCGGGGAAAGGTGACCATACCCGGCAAAACCACAAACGGCTTGATGTTACAGCAAAGGGGTACTACCCAGTGCCCGCAAGGGCAAGCGGCCATTTGCAACAGATAGAAACAGGCTAAAAATAGCATATGCATTGATGAGAATCATCCCATAAAGTAGGCAATGGTCGGTATTTTTTTTGCGCTGCAAAAAACCGTGGAACAAAAGCGCTACCAACGGAAAAATGGGGATGAAATATCGTCCTTGTGCGCCGCGGATATAGTAAGAACCAATATAGGTCCAAGGAAGGGCTGCCGCCAATCCCAGCAGATATACCAGAACGCCGGAAAAAGCCATCAAGCCTTTTTGCTTTTTTGATATCACGAGGCCCGGTTGGCCCTGTACAGGAATGCCGCAGAATAAAATGAGTATCCAGGCCAGGCAACACTGCCAAAGAGGTAGGTTGTTATATTGAAAACTACCCAAGGCCAGAACAAACTCGCCCAGCCTATCAAAAGCTGTAAAGAACAAAAGCCGTATTAACTCAAGCGGTTGGGCGAGAAGTGAAGCATAGGTATAGCCGCCCTCAGGGTCGAGCCAGGGCGTTTCAACGACCATATTGGTAAACAATAAACTTTGGCCATTTCCATATATAGAGATAACAAGCCAGATGAAAATGAGGCAACCGCTTAAGGATAACAGCGCACAATAGATGGTTTTAAGGAGGGGGCGGGGCCATTTGCTTTTGGGAATGAGGAAAGGCAGAAACAAAAGGGGGACATAGATATATTTGAGGGGGGCAAGCAGCAAACCCGCGAAACAGAGAACAATGATGTCATAGACGCTCATTTTTTCTTTGTCATAGGCGAGATATAAAACATAACCTGTGAAAAAAAAACTGAGGGAGAGGATAGATAAATCGTAGGAAAAAGAGCCAGCCGTATAAAGCACAAAGGGAGCGAGCCCTAGCAAGGTAAACAGGGGCTTAAAGGGTGTGAAATGCAGGGTGATGTAGATAATACCTGTGTAACAAAGCAGCACCATCAGCCGCCCCAAATAGAGAGTGGGCACCTGCCCCAAATGGAACAGGCGGGCCAGGCCAATGCCAATTGCCTGTGGAAAATACTGGTAGGGCCTACCGGCGGTGATGACCTTGGTTCTCTCTGCTGTGCCGGGTTCTTCTTCCAACTCAAAAAAGTTTTTCTGCGTGTGATACAGTTGTTCTCTACCGGGGCTGGAATAGGTGTAGCCGTCGGCGTTGTCCTCCGCCCGGTTTTGGTAATAAGAAGAACCGGGAGATGCGTTTCCAAACCACTGGCTGGCATAGTAAAAGCTTGTTGGAATATGGGAAATGTCGTCATTCATAGAATAGGGTGTAACCACAAGCATGTACAGGCTACCCAGCAAAAGGGAGGAAACCAGGAAGAGGTTTTTCCACTGCCACTTTAATACAAACGCGAAATACCAAAACGCCGATAATAACACGGCTAAAGCCCCTGCTATAATCCAGTAATAGGGAACCAGAAACCAGGAGTCTCCCATGAACGTGACAAACAGGCTGCTGGGCTGTGGTTCTCCATCTATAATGGCACGGGGAAGAACCCTGGCAGCACAGGGAAGCGCTATATGTATATCCTTATCTAAAACCAGCCGTACATTCAACGTCAGCTCATCTTGTGTGGGCGGTAGGGGTTTATCAAAATGAATGGTGGCAACCTTGCTATCCGTAAGGTCTGTGATAGTCTCAGAAAAACTAGCGAGTTTTTCCTGTGTTTCAGAGTTGTAAACACTACCGCTTATCCGAATAGTGTCCACCGTTTCGCCATAGGTGAGGATGGGAAGTTCAAAAGCATAGAGGGCATCTTCTGATCTATTGGTAAAGGGCTGGCGGATAATGGTGCCGTTGTATAATGGAGGGGTAGCAACGGGTTTTTGTGTGCCCGTGGTAAAGCGTGTGGTATACCCCTGTGCCTTTGGCAATACGGCCACCTGATAAAAAAACAGGGCCACAAGCAAGGTGCACAAAAAAATGGCCACAGTTATGACGATATTTTTGTGTGCCTTGATGAAACCCATGGGCGTATCCTCCACAAAAAAGGGGGTAGTGTGGCATTCCCCCGGTTGTCTGTAAATTTTACCATATTCCCCCGATGAACACAACCGATTGTGCTGTACCACAAGCCGTTTGGCGGTTTCCAGGCCTGCGCTATATTTTGGCCTTTTACCTGTGAGGATATGTGGTATAATAGAAAAGAAGAGAGAGCCCCCCAAAGAAAAATTATACACAGAGGAAGCCATATGGATATCAATCGAAAAAACCGGCTGTACTCACTGGTGGTGATGGACCTCACCAGCCATTGTAACCACCGCTGCCGTTTTTGCTACAACATTTGGGGCGAAGAAAGCAGCATGCAATGGGATACCTTCCAGAAGGTTTTACAAATTCTTCCCTACACGCAGGACAAACACGTTGCTTTAAGTTGCAAGTATGAGCCCAGCCTAAACCCCCTGTTTTTTGAGATGGTGGCCCAAATTCCCCGACAATATAAAAATAAGGTGTGCCTTACCACCAACCTGGACGGTAACTATACCGATGCCGAGCTGGAAACCCTGGCCCAAAGCCACCTGCACCATGTGGAGGTCTCGTTGCCTTCCCTGGAAAAAGAACGGTATTGCCAAATCACCGGTTCTGAAACGGCCATTTGCTTGGATAACCTCCGGCGCTTGCGCCAGGCCATAGACCGAAATGCAAACCGCACCCGTTTGCAGCTTACCACCATGGTGGTAAAAAGCAATTACAAGGAAATTTTAACACTGGTGCAGCGCGCCCACGAGGAGCTGCGCCCCTATGCCCATGTGCTAAATACCCCGCAAATATTTGAAGAAAGTGAAAATGTGCTGCTGCAGGGAGAAAAAGACAATAGCCGTACAGAGATGGAGCTGCTGAGCCGTGCAGAGCTAGATGAGTTGCAGGAGGCCTTGATGGGCCTTGGCTACAAAAACCTCATCTATTCGCTGGGCTTTGACGCCGGGAGCTATGCCGCCAAAAAAGCGGGGCGGGCCATTGCGCCCGCCGTGCACGACGCCTATTCCATCTATATTGGCCCGGATGGGCAGGGCTTTTTCATGATGGATGAAAACCCCTTTGACCTGGCAGACATTGACCATCCCTTCGTGTTTTTCTCTCAGGCTCTGATGGCGCGGCAAAGCCACCAGGCCGCCATCAATGAGGTGCATAACCCACCTGCGGCCCATGACCATAGCGAAGATCTGGATTTTCATGCCATGCTGGACAAGGTGACCATTTGGGACGAGCGTTTTGTGCAATTGCAGGGCTGGGGCTTTCATAAGCAAGTGGCCCCGGGGCCGCTGTATATTGTACTGAAAACCCAAGAGGCAGAGATGGTGTACCTGGCCCAAAACACGGCTAGGCCGGACGTGGCCTCGGAATACGAGAACGACGATTACGCAAACTGCGGGTTTGATTGTATGGTTGACCCCAAAGTGCTTCCCTATGTGCAGGGGCAGAGCTACGAGGTGTATCTGGCGGTTGCCCATGCGGGCGGGCTGTTCACCAAAAAGCTAACAGAGCTATCATTTTAAACAAGGCAAGAGCGTGTTTGGCCCGCATATCGCGATAGAACAGGGCCGACTAAAAACAACTGCGCCGTCTTTTCAATGAACTGCACCCTTTAAGTTAGACAGTATGATATACTGAAAACTAACTTAAGGGGTGATTATTATGTCAAAGGGAGTACCAAACAAAACAAAAGATATAGGCCAGAATTCATGAAGTAAGTTATAGAAGAAATGTATCGAGAGAAGTTAAGTTATAGTGAAGCGGAATTGCGATTTGAAATATAATGAAAACGTATAACTGATTGGGAAAGAGTATACCTGGCCCACGGAGCAGATTGTTTTTATACCGAACGCTGAAGTCGTGGTTCGAGTGGCCGCCCTATCAAAATCTCACAGGCTGTTGAGGAAGATTTACTTGCAGGAGTACAGCGGCTACGAGCGGAGAATGCCTACTTAAAAAACTTGCAAGCCTTGGTTTTGGAAAACGAGCAATACCTGCAGAAAAAGCACAGGTGATTGGGAAGCTAAGACGAGATTATCCTTTAGCCGTGTTGCTAAGTATTGCTCGTTTTCCTCGCGCCACTTATTACTACCAGGAAAAGCGGACATCTATACCCGATAAATAAATTGACGAAAAGAAAGAAATGGTTTCAATATATCATGAAAACAAAGGACGATACGGGTATCGTCGTATTACGCTGGAGTTATACAAACGCAGATTTTCATTGAACCACAAAACGATACAGAAATTGAAGAAACAGCTTGGGCTTGTATGTCGAGTTAGAATGAAGAAGTATCAAGCACACAAGGGTGAGGTGGGTAAAATTGTGCCCAATTTATAAGAACGTGACTTTACAACAGAGCAACCAAACCAAAAATGGGTAACCGAGGTTACTGAGTTTCATTTGTTTGGGCAAAAGCTTTACCTGTCAACGATTCTAGATTTGTTCATCAGAGATATTTGTTAGCTATACAATTTCAAGTAGGCTAGTTTTACCGATGGTGAAAATAATGTTGGACAAGGTCTTCGAGCAAATTATCGATGGTACAGAGTTAATTCTTCACTCTGATCAAGGTTTTCATTACCAGCACAAGCAATATCAAGAAATGCTACAAAAGAAAGGCATTCTTCAAAGTATGTGTTTGGATAATGCTGTGATAGAAAACTCTTTTGGGTTGCTTAAAACAGAGTTGCTCTATTTGCAAGTTTTTGAGTCTATGGAGCATTTTGTTTCTGAACTCATTGACTACCTTGAGTATTACGAGAACAGGCGTATCAAAGTAAAACTTGAGGGCTTGCCACCTGCTTTACACAGACAACAAGCCCTCAAGGCTTCTTAATTCTTTTTGGGGTCACTTCACTCGTAGTCGACCCTTTGGTTGTGTTACCCCGAAAAGTAAAGAAAATTAACCCATAAAGATTAAGGACATGAATATGTGTGTTACGCAATCAGCGGGCGCATATACTCATGTCCTTCTTTATTTTATTCCCGCTCAGCGATGGTAAAAAACACTATCGTTCAAATATTTGGACTTTCAAAAAAGCCCACTTCAAAGGAGAAAACAATGACTGACATTAGTAGCGCTTATGGAAAGGGTTTGCTTCCTCATTATCGTCCTGATGGGTTTGACCCAAATGTCTTACTCACTAAATATCGAAAAGAACAAGAGGGATGTAACGAGGAATACTTGTACATGAAGGCCCAACCCTCAATGGACTGGTTTTTCACAATTTATACAGAGGGCAGCATGACTCATGATTTTAACCAGCTCACGGATAAGATAGCAGTAGTCACGGCCAAAGTATTTAGAAAGGTAACCGATGAGCGTCCTGCCATGACGGCAACCGTAAGTCGCAATTATGAAGATAACCAGCATGGAAAAGAGTATATCCAGAATGCCGTTACGGCAGCCTATAGAAAAGCACTGGGCTATTTGGGGTTTGGAACACCATTAGATGCGGCAGAAATACCGGGAATAACCCCAGTGCTAGAAACATACAGTGTTGGGGCGGAGCAGGTAGATAGTGGTATATGTGTGACGCCACCTACACCAGTGCCTACCGTGACGCCGGCGTCTTCTGGGAAGATTTGCGGTGTTGAAGAAAATACAGAAGCGGAAAATCCAGACAGTCAAGAAGAGACACAAAAGGATAAAGCTGTAAGTGCCTCTACGAAAAAAAGAGGGCGGCCCAAAGTGTCGAAGAACTCTGTGATCGAAGCATCCCAACAGGTGACGCCGGAAGTGAATGAAGATGAATCTGAGCTATTCATATACCCCGATGAGGAAGCAGAACAATCTGGTGATATTATGCCTGTTTCTCAGTCAAATCCATATGAACCCCAAGATAGGCCCGAAGCCTCTCTGCAAGGTGAATTGCCATTAAGTATGCCGCCAGTTGAAGTAGCCGAAAAAGATTTTTCTCCACCATATATCCCAATAAACGATAGTTTAAACTCTGAGGAAGGGGGAGAGGGGCCTCAGTTGCCGACCATGCAGCCTGTGGCCACGGTTGTGCCAGTAGACCAAACAACTGTAACGCCAGAACAAGAGCCTGCAATTAAGACTGTGTCTGAGCAAAGCCCTACGATGCCCATGCCGGTCACAATTGAAGAAGCTATGTCTGCCATTGTCCCATTTGGCAAAGCAAAGGGAATGACTATTAAGGAGACCGCAAACGAATTTGGAAAACAGACTATCCGAAACTTGCTTGAGAAATTTTCGGATAAAGCGCAAGGGAAACCAGAGATGGAAGCCTTTATAAAGGGCGCCGAGATTTACTGCGAGTTTGAGGCTTGTTGATAAAGATGCTGATGCTGGCGGGCTACTTTAGCCCGCCAAGCATAAAAAATTTGTAAGCCCAGCTATAAAAAGTCAATAGAATATTCGGAACATGGTATAAGGAAA
>CAYYLW010000047.1:0-17767 GCA_964472465.1 uncultured Oscillospiraceae bacterium
GGCTGTTTACCCTGCTGGCGGTGCTGGCGGTGCGGGCGCTGGTGGGGCTGCTGGACCCGGGCAAACGCGCCCGCCTGCGGCTGGGGCTATGGGCGGGGCTATCGGCCGGGGGCTTTTTGGGCTTCCAGTTCGTGCTGCTTACCTATTTTGCCTTCCTGAACAAATATGGCGGCGGCCTGCCGGATTATCCGCGGTATTCCGCCACCTACTTTGCCGGCTGGCTGCTGCTGGCCCTGTTCTTGCTGGCCGCCTGCGCGCGGGAAAGGCCCTTGGCCGGGCAGGCGGAACCCCCGCCGCGCAGCGCACGGGGCCTGGCGGCGCAAAGCGTTTCTTTGGTTTTGGCGGCGGGGCTGCTGGCTCTCACGGCGAGCACGGTGCTGCCGGGTTATTCGGTGCTGGATTACCCAAGCAGCCTGTACGCCGCACAAAAGGCCGAGCAGGCCGCCGCAGAAAAATGGGCGGCGGACATTCCCCCCGGTAGCCGTGTGTTCTACCTAAACCCGGGCGACGACGGCGGGGGCTGGTTCCGCAGCCATTATTACCTGTACCCCGGCATTCTGGATTACAGCTTTGGGGGGGATTTAAACGCCCCCCGCCGCAGCGGCGAAGAACTGGCGGCAGGCCCGCTTACGGCGGCAGAGCTGCAGCGCTATTTGGAAGAAAAAGATATCCGGTATATCTATGTGGACGGCATGGACGAAGCCACGGCCCGCCGCTATGGCGGCCTGTTTGCCCAAAAATTGCAGGATTATGAAGAGGGCCCGGCCCTGTATGAAAAGCTGGAAAGCGGGCTGTTTGAGGCCGTGTAGGCGGAAGGAGGGCAAAAGCATGAAACAACTGAAAGCGTTTGGCGCAAGGCGGCCGGGGGCCTTCTTGCTGCTGGGCTGTTATGCCGCCTTTCTGCTGGGGGGGCTGCTGCTGGGCCTTGGGCGCTTTGCCTACAACCGCATTCTGTACGCCAGCGGTGCGCTGGCCCCGGCCTCGCTGAGCATGGCGGATTTCACCCTGGAAGGCATGGAACCGCTGGGCGAGGGCTGGGTGACCACCAGCAGCGACCCACAGATGTTTCTAAACGACCCCAGCAGACGGGTGGATACCCTGCGCAGCCATTTTACGGGTCTGAACGCCCCGCAGGTGGAAACGGCTTTTTATACAAAGCCCGGCGGGGCCTACAGCCTGCGCCGTATGGTGTATGCCCGGCAGGAGGGGGAGAGCCAGGTGTATTGGCTGCCGGCCGGGGGCGGGCAAAGCCTGCGGCTGGACCCAGACTCTGCCGCGGGGAACATCCTGCACAGTGGGGAGATTTTTATCAACGAAAAACGGCCGTTTTATGCGTTTTTCTTGCCCTCGCCAGAAGTGGGGGCGCTGCTGCTGGTGGCCCCTGGCCTATTGGCGGCGGCCCTGGCCACCCTGCGGGAAGCCCGGCAGGAATGGCTGGCCCATAAAGCCCGGAGAGGGGGTGGCAGGGTATGATGTTGATGTTACGCCCGTTTTTGGCGCTGGCGGCCCTGCTGGCCCTCAGCCTGTTTTTGGCAGACAGGGGCATAAAAAGCGCGCTGGCCCCGCTGTGCGCAGTGTGCGCGGGGGGGCTGTGGTTGGCCCTGTTTGGCATGGCCGGCTTTTTGCAGTTGGGTGGCTGGCTGTTCTACCTGCTGGCGGCCTTGGCGGCCGGTTGGCTGTTGTGGCGCGGCCTTGGAAAAAAGAAAGCCCTACCCAAGCTGGGCTATGGTTTTTGGCTGTTTGCGGCGGGGGGGCTACTGCTGCTGGTGGTGCTGCTGGTTCGCCAGCCCATGTTCCTCACCTGGGACGAGTTTAGCTTTTGGGGCACGGCGGGCAAACTGCTCAAGCTGAATAACGCGCTGTACCCCACCGCCGAAATTGGCTGGGCCTGGGCCCCCACCCAGATGCCCCTGCTGAGCTGCCTTAGCTATCTGGTGCAGTTTTTTGGCCCCGGTTTTTCCGAGTGGCAACATTATTTTGGCGTGGACTTACTCATGCTGGCCAGCCTGGCGGCCCTGCTGGCCCCGCTGGAAAAAAAGGACTGGCCCCTGGCACTGCCCCTGGCGCTCACCGGCTTTGCCGTGCCGTTTTTGCTCACCCTATATGCCATGCCCGTGAAGGTGGCCCCCCCTTGGCTGGACAGCCTGGCCGATATCCCCATGGGCTTTTTGCTGGGCGGGGCCCTGGCGGCCTGGCTGGGTGGCGCCGGGCGCGGCTGGCGGCGTATGCTGCCGCCCTTGCTGGCGCTGGCAGCCCTCACCTTTACAAAAGAAACCGCCCTGGCGCTGGCGCTGGTGGCCGCCGTGCTGATGGGCCTGGACGCCCTGGCTGAGGACCGCATAGAGGGCCAGAGCAAAAAACGCCACCTGGCCCGCGCTGGCGCAGTGGCCGCGGGGGGCATTGCCGCGGTGCTGGGCAGCTATCTGCTGTGGAAACAGTACCTGGCCATGGCCGTCTCGGTTAGCCGGTTTGAGACGGGTGGGGTGAGCAATTTAAGCCCCGTGGGCATGCTAACCAGCTTTTTTACGGAACTTTTCTCGCCCGAAAAAAGCGAGCATTTCCGCCTGATTGCCGAGGGGATGCCCCGCCTGTTTTTGGGCAGCCGCGCCTCCATGCTGGGCAGTGGGGCCATGGTGTGCCTGGCCATTCTGCTGCTGGTGGCGCTGGCGGCGGCGCTGGCAAAACAGGCGCAGCAGCGGCGGCGCTGCCTCGTGTTCGGGGTGTTTTCGGCCTTGGGCTTTTTGCCGTATCTGTTGCTCATCACCCTTACCTATATCTACACCTTCCGCGTAGAGCAGGCCTTCGAAAGCTTTGAGCGCTACCTCTACCCCTATTACATCGGCTGGTTTTTGGCCGCGCTGCTGCTGCTGGGGCAAAGCGCCAAAAACGGGCGCAGTGGCGCCCTGGGTAAGGCGCTGGTGCTGGGGCTGTGTTTGGTGGTGAACCTGCGCGTGTGGCTTACCGTGCCGCCTGTGATGAGCGTGGTGGCCTTCCATCCCACAGAGTACAGTGCCCGCCGCCAGTTGGAAGAGCGGGTGGATAACTTGACGGCCCAGTTGCCGCCGGATGGCAAGACCTTCATCCTTTCGGAAAGCGACGACGGGATGCAGTGGTTTTTGTACTGCTATGAATTTTTGCCCTGGCAGGTGGATTACAGCTTTGGTGGCGGGGCCTTTGAAACGCGGGAACTGCAAGCGGACGGCAGCACCCGCAAAACCCCGGTGGACGCCGAGGGCTGGGGGGAATACCTGCTGGAAAACGGGGTGACCCATGTGTTCATAGACAAGGCCAGCCCCGCTTTTGCCGAAGGGTACGGCAATTTGTTCAGCGATGGGATGCAGGGTTATTTTGACGAGAAGACCGTGGTGTATACGGTGGTGCCGCAGGGGGATAGCGTGCGGCTGGAAAGTGCCGAAATTATGGCATAAAGTGGTGCGAGAGAAGAACAAACAAGCCGGGAAGGGAGGGCGGTAGCCTTGGGCAAAGCCATGCGTAAAGTGGTGCTGGTTCTCTATGTGGCGGCCGCCGTTTGGTGGCTGGGGCAGGGGGCTTTTTGGCTGCTGTATGAAGGTGGCCAGCCCGCCCAAACCCTGGATTTGGATGCAGCCGTGCTGCACGAAGTGGAAAAACAGGGGGAGGGGCGTTACGCCGTGCTGGGCGGCGACGGACAGCTTGTGTTTGAAGGGCTACAGGCGCAAGGCGGGCGGCTGTGGCTGGACGGCAGCTTCCAAAACCCGCCGCGCGAGGTGGACCTATATTACCAAAAAACCGGCCAGGCGGGGTTTTCTGTGAAGCAACGGGTGTTTGGCCGCCCGCTGGAGGGCGGGGGTTTTGAATACCGCCTGCCGCCGGGGAACTACAGCGCCCTGCGGCTAGACACCGGAACAGACCCCGGCAACACCCTGCTGATACAAAAACTGGTGCTGCACCCGCCGCAGGCCCTCTACCAATATTTTGGGGTATCCCTGCGGGGTTTGGTGGCTTTTCTGCTGGTGCCCGCACTTGCGTCCTGTTTGATTTATACTATAATGGAATGGATTCTCTATTTGGAAAACAGGCGGGTAGCCGGGAGTGAAAAACATGAGTGAAAAACAGTTTATCCCGCTTTCTGTGCCCAATTTTGCGGGCCGGGAGCGTGAATATGCAGACGCCGCCGTGGTGAGCGAATGGGTGAGCAGCGGCGGGGCGAAGGTGGGCGAGTTTGAAGCGGCCATTGCGGCCTACTGCGGCATGCCACGCGCGGTGGCTGCCTGTAGCGGCACGGCGGGGCTGCACTTGGCGTTGCTGTGCGCGGGCGTGGGCCCGGGGGACGAGGTGCTGGCCCCCGCCCTCACCTTTATTGCGGCGGTGAACCCGGTGCGCTATGTGGGGGCGCAGCCTGTGTTCTTGGGCTGTGACGATTCCCTGTGCATGGACCCGGCCCTGCTGCGCCGCTTCTGCCAGGAGGAATGCGAAACACGCGGCGGGGCGCTGGTGAACAAAAAAACCGGTGCGCGGGTGGCCGCGGTGCTGGTGGTGCACGTGTTTGGCAACCTGGCCGATATGGAGGAGATAGGCCGTATTGCCAAGGAATTTGGCCTGGCGGTGGTGGAGGACGCCACCGAGGCCCTGGGCAGCCACTATACAGAGGGGCCCCTGGCCGGAAAAATGGCGGGCACCCTGGGGGATATTGGGGTGTACAGCTTCAACGGGAACAAGATTATCACCACGGGTTCCGGCGGTATGCTGGTGAGCCGCCACCCCGCCTGGGCCGAGCGGGCCAAACACCTCTCCACCCAGGCCAAAACCGATGAGGTGCAGTTTTTCCACGACGAGGTGGGCTATAACTACCGGCTTTCCAACCTGCCGGCCGCGCTGGGCCTGGCCCAGCTAGAGCAGCTGGAGGGCTTTATTGAGACAAAGAAAAACCTGTACGACAGGTATGTGCAGGCGCTGGATGGGAAAAAGGGCCTGCGGATGCTGCCTTTCCGCAGCGGCACCCGCCCCAACCGCTGGTTTTTCAGCCTGTATTTGGAGGAGGCCTTCCCCCTGCGGCGGGACGAGCTGATAGCCCTCCTGGCCGCCGAGAAAATCCAGGCCCGGCCGGTGTGGGCGCTGATTAATGAGCAGCCGCCTTACCGCCAAAATGAGTCCCATGGCCTGGGCAAAGCCCAGGATTACCGCGCCCGTATTGTGAACCTACCCTGTAGCACAAACCTTGCAGAGGAAGCCCAGGCGCGGGTGATAGAAACGCTGCTGGCAGCGGGCGGGTAGCGCTGGATAACCGTGAGTTGTGCACGGGTAACCTGCTGTGTGCGTACCCGGCGGTTTATACGGTGAGATGGGAATAACGGGGCCTGAGAAGCCTGCCAGGCAACAGGAAGCGATATAAAAAAGATGCTGGGGGCAAAAGCCCGGCAGTGAAGCGGGGAAGGAGCGGGCGACATGCAGATGGAGGATTTTATCCTGCGGGAGGACAAGAGCCTGCTGGAAGCGATGGAACAGGTGGACAAGGCCGGTATGCGGGTGGTGTTTTACGCACCGGGCGGCGTGTTGCAAGGCGTGCTGACCGATGGCGACCTGCGCCGCCATTTGCTGCGGGGGGGCAACACGGAAGCCCCTGTTTCCACAGCGGCCAACCCCCGCCCCCGCAGCCTGCCGGTGGAAGAGCGGGCCGCCGCGCGGGAGTTTATGCGGCGGGAGGGCGTTGACGTACTGCCGCTGCTGGGGAAAAACGGCGAGATTGTGGACATCGTGTTTGCAGGGGAGGCGCCGGGCCTGCACCGGGAGGATTTGCTGCATACCCCGGTGGTGGTGATGGCGGGCGGCCAGGGCACCCGGCTGTACCCCTACACCAAAATACTGCCAAAACCTCTCATCCCGGTGGGGGAGGTGCCCATTGTGGAGTTGCTGATGGAGCGGTTTTACAGCTATGGCTGCCGGGAATTTTCCCTGATAGTAAACCACAAAAAGAACATGATAAAAAGCTATTTTTCGGACGTGGAGCGGGATTGGACGCTGGACTTTGTGGATGAGGACCAGCCCCTGGGTACAGGCGGGGGGCTTTGCCTGTTAAAAGGGCGGCTGAAAGAAACCTTCTTCTTTACGAACTGTGATATCCTGATAGACGCCGACTATAGCGATATCTTGCGTTTCCACAAAAAGCGGGGAAATGCCATTACCCTGGTGTGTGCGGCCAAGCAGTTTGTGCTGCCGTACGGCGTGGTGGAGGCCAGCGAGGAAGGGTGTTTTTCCTGCCTGCGCGAAAAACCCCGTATGAACTACCTGACCAACACCGGGCTGTATGTGGTGGAGCCCGCGGTGGTGGAGCGGATGGAGGACGGCAAAAAACAGGGGTTCCCCGATGTGATAGAGGCCTGTTGCCAGCGAGGCGAAGCCGTGGGGGTGTACCCCGTGGGCGAAGAGAGCTGGATGGACATGGGCCAGATGGAAGAGCTGGAGACCATGCGCCGCCGCCTGGAAGAACGCCAGTAGTACGGGGCCCAAAGACCAAAACTGAGGGAGACAAAGCGAATGGCGATTGTGATGATAGCGGAGGCCGGGGTGAACCACAACGGCAGCCTTAAGAGAGCGAAAGAAATGGCGGTGGCCGCAAGACAGGCCGGGGCCGATATGGTGAAGTATCAAGTGGCGGTACCAGAACTGGTGGTGAGCCGCTTTGCCGAGAAAGCAGCCTACCAAAAGGCCAGCACAGGCGAGGGCGAAAGCCAGCTTGAAATGATACGAAAGCTGCATTTTTCGTTTGACGCGCACCGTGAATTGCAAGACTATTGCAGGGAGATTGGCATCGTCTATTTTGCCACGGCCTTCGATTTGCCCAGCATCGATTTTTTGGAAGAACTAAGCCTGCCCATGCATAAAATCCCTTCCGGGGAAATTACCAACCGGCCCTATCTGCTGCGCCTGGCACAGACGAAAAAACCCCTGCTGCTCAGCACCGGCATGAGCCACATGGCCGAGATTGAGGACGCGGTGAGCCTGTTAGAAGAGGCCGGGGCGGGGGATATCACCCTGTTGCACTGCAACACCGAGTACCCCACCCCCTATGAGGACGCCAACCTGCTGGCCATGCACGATTTGGCCGAGACCTTTGGCCTGCGGGTGGGATATTCCGACCATACCCCCGGCATTGCCTGTGATATTGCGGCGGCAGCCCTGGGCGCGGTGGTGATTGAAAAGCATTTTACGCTGGATAAAAGCCTGCCCGGCCCCGACCATGCCGCCAGTTTGGCCCCCGAGGAATTGGCCGCCATGGTGCAGGGGGTGCGCCACTGTGAAGCGGCCCTGGGTAGCGGGGAAAAAACCGTGAGCCAGAGCGAGGCAAAAAACCGCACAGCCGCCCGCAAAAGCATTGTGGCAGCAAGAGACATAGCCCAAGGGGAAGTGCTGAGCGAAGAAAACTTGACCACCAAGCGCCCGGGCGACGGCCTTTCCCCCATGCGGTGGGAAGAGGTGCTGGGCCGGGTAGCCAAACGCGCCTTTGCCCAGGACGAGAAAATAGAACTGTAGCCAGGGGCGCAATGCCCTGCCGAAAGGAACAGCATGGCAGATTTCGCGGTGTTTTATTTCAGCGGTACCGGGAACAGTTGGTGGGCGGCCCACGGCTTGTGCCGGATGCTTCAGGAAAACGGAAAAACCGTGCGTTGCCGCAGCATTGAAGCGGGCGACGCCCTGGCCGCGGCCCGGCATACAGCAGGGTATGGCCACTTGGTGTTGGTGTTCCCGGTGTATGGCTCGGCCCCGCCGGCGCCCATGCGAATTTTTTTGGCAGGCCTGCCGACAGGCGGGCACCGCCCGGTTTCGATATTGGCCACCCAGGCGCTGGCCTCTGGCGATACGGCCTACCGCACCGCCCTGGCCCTGCGCCCCAAAGGCTGGCGCGTGGCGTTTACCCGGCATCTGCGCATGCCCAACAACCTGCCCAACCAGCCTTTTTTCCAAGTGCGGAACGGGCGTGATATCCAGCCCCGGCTGCAAACTGCGGGCGCAGAACTGCAAGAATTTGCCAAGGCCCTGTGTAAAGGCGGGTTTGCCCCCGCTGGGCGGGGCGTATGGGCCGGGGCCCTGGGCGGTTTGCAGCGTTTGTTTGAAAGGCCCATGCAGAAGTATTTTAATGGGGGCCTGCGTATAGAGAAAGCCCAATGCACAGCTTGTGGGTTGTGCGCTGCCCTTTGCCCGGCGGGGAATATCCGAATGGCAGAGGGAGGGCCGTATTTTATGGGGCACTGCGCGTTATGCCTGCGCTGCTACTGCCACTGCCCACACGGTGTGGTACAGTTAGGAAAAACAGGCCAGAAAGGCCCACGGCAGGCGCGGTACAAAGGGCCGCCGGGCTATTGTGCCAAAACCATCCTATTGATGAAAAAAACGGGGGAACAGCCATGTACAAAGTAGCCGTGGTAACCGGTACGCGGGCAGAATACGGGCTTTTGCGCCCGGTGCTGGAAAAAATGCGGGAAGATAGCGGGCTAGACGTGCGCCTGCTGGTGACGGGCAGCCACCTGAGCGAGGCGTTTGGTTACACGGTGCGGGAGATTGAAGAGGACGGTTTTGCCATTGCGGCGAAGCTGGACATTCTTTCCCCTGCGGTGCCGCCGGGCCGCGCGGGTACCGCGCAGCGCAGCGCCTTGGCGCTGCAAGGCTTCCTGGGCCTGTTGGCCCAGGAAGCCCCGGCGGCTGTGTTGCTGCTGGGGGACCGCTACGAGATTTTGGCGGCGGCCCTGGCGGCGGGCTTTTTGGGCATCCCCGTGGCACACATCAGCGGTGGGGACGTCACCTGCGGGGCCGACGACGATTGGTACCGCCACTGTGTTTCCAAAATTGCCAAGTTGCATTTCCCCTCCTGTGAAAAATACCGCCAGCGCCTTTTACGCATGGGCGAAAGCCCCGAAATGGTGTACAATGTAGGGGGGCTGGGGGATGAAAACATCCGTGGGCTGTTCCTGCCGGACCGCCGTACCCTGGCCACCAGCCTGGGCATCCCCGAAAAAGGCCCCCTGGCGCTGGTTACCTACCACCCCGAAACCGCCACGGGCCGCAGTTTGCAAAGCCAGGCCGAGGCCTTACTGGGGGCGGTGCGCCGCAACCCTGGGCTGTTCTACCTGTTCACCGGGGCCAACGCCGACGCAGGCGGGGCCGAACTGAACGACCTATACGCCGATTTTTGCACAAAGCAGCCCAACTGCGCGCTGCTTCATTCCCTGGGGGTGCTACGCTACCTGGGGGCCATGAAGGAGGCCGTACTGGTGCTGGGGAACTCTTCGTCCGGGGTGGTGGAAACACCCAGCCTGGGGGTGCCCACTGTGAACATCGGCTGCCGGCAAAAGGGGCGGATGATTTGTGAAAATGTGCTGTGCTGCGGTGTTTCTGAAGAGGAGATAGACGCGGCAATGAAAGAGGCGTTACGCCCTGCCTTCCGCGAAAAGGCCAAAAAAACACAAAGCCCCTACCGGGGCGGAGACACCAGCGGCACGATTGTGCGCATATTGAAAGAACGCCTGGCCGATGGCAGCCTGCAAGGGCCAAAACTATTCTATGACGGAGGGTGCGACGCGTGAAAAACTTGATTGTGGGCCTGGGCAGCATGGGCAAACGCCGTGCCAGGCTGATTGCCAGCTTGGGGGCGGCCTACGGTGTGTTTGGGGTAGATTCCAGCCCAGCCCGCCGCAGCGAGGCCGAAGAACAGGGCATCACTTGCTTTGCCAGCCTGCCCGAGGCCCTGGCAGCCGGGCGCTACGACGCGGCTTTTGTGTGCACCGCCCCCCTCACCCATTCTCTTTTGATAGACAGCCTGCTGGACGACGGCCTGCCGGTGTTCACCGAGCTGAACTTGGTGCCGGACGGTTACGAGGAACTGATGCAGAAAGCGGCCGAACGGAACCTGGGGCTGTTTCTTTCCAGCACCATGCTGTACCGCGCCGAAACGCGCTGGCTGGCCGCCGAGGTGGCCGCCTTCGAAAAACCGGTGAACTATATCTACCACATCGGCCAATACCTGCCGGATTGGCACCCCTGGGAGAGTTACAAAGACTTTTTTGTGGGCGACAAACGCACCGGCGGCGTGCGGGAGATTCTGGGCATCGAGCTGCCCTGGCTGCTCTCGGCGTTTGGCCCGGTGTGCGGGGTCTCGGCCCAGAAGGACAACATCTCCTCGCTGGAACTGCCCTACCCAGATTCCTGCTTTGTCACCCTGCGGCACCAAAACGGGGCCAAGGGCTTTTTGGCGGCGGACGTGGTGTCTCCAAAACCTGTGCGGAACTTTGAGGTGTATGGCGAGGGGCTGCATCTGTTTTGGGAGGGTAGCCCGGGCTCTTTGGCGCGCTGGAACGGGGAGACGCGGGAAAAAGAGCCCGTGGATGCCTACTGCGGCGAAGTGCAGCAAGACGAGCGGTACAGCGATAATATTGTGGAAAACGCCTACTTGGAAGAAATTTTGAATTTTTACGAGGTGATTGCGGGAAAAGCGCAGCCCCGGTGGAGTTTTGCGCAAGACCTGGCGGCCCTGCGTCTAATTGATACAATAGAAACGATGGAGGAGGGCCTAGCCGTTTTGTAGCCCTGCCTCGTTTGCATGAACCCCGGGCGAAAGCGCCGCGAAGGAAAGGACAAGGGAATGAAGGTTTTGTTTACGGGCCTTGGAAGCATTGGCAGGCGGCACCTGCGGAATTTGCACCAAATTTGTGCCGAGCAGGGCGTGGAGATTGAGGTGTGTGCCCTGCGTGCCACAGAAAATGCCCTGCCGGAGGATATCCAGCCCTTGGTGCAGCGGGAGACACGGGCTTTAAAAGAGGAGGAGTGCTTCGACCTCGCCTTCATCACCGGGCCCACCCACTTGCACGAGGAAGTGATTGCCAGCCTGAAAGGCAGGGTGGGGGCCTTCTTCATAGAAAAACCTATTTTCTCAAGAAATGACGTGGATTTGGGCGCGCTGGGCCTTACGGCCGAGCAAAAGGCCTATGTGGCCGCACCTATGCGGTGGACGGGTACCTACCAGGCTTTGCGCCAGCAGCTTAACGCCGTGGCGCCCTATTCCGTGCGTTGCATTTGCAGCAGCTACCTGCCCGGCTGGCGCCCAGACACCGATTACCGCAAGGTGTATTCCGCCCGGCGGGAGATGGGCGGCGGCGTGGCGCTGGATTTGATTCATGAGTGGGACTATTTGGTGGATTTGTTTGGCATGCCGGACATCAGCTACTGCATCAAGGGGCATGTGTCGGCCCTGGACATCAACTCCGACGATTTGGCCATTTATATCGCACGGTACTCGCGTTTCACCACAGAGTTGCACCTGGATTATTTTGGCCGCCAGGAAAGGCGCAGCCTGGAGGTGTTCTGTGAGGAGGGCACCATCATCGCCGATTTTATTGAGGGCAGCATCAGCAGCCCTACGGCGCAGATTGTCTCGTACAAAGAACCCCCCAACGCGCGGTATTTGCGGGAGATGGCCTACTTCCTCTCCTACGCGCGGGGGGCCGAGGATGTGAATGAAAACAGCCCCCAGCGGGCGGTGCAGGTACTAAAAATAGCACAGGGGGATCCGGTATGGCGGGCAAACTGATCATCAGCATCTGTGGCAGGGCGGGAAGTAAGGGGTTTAAAAACAAAAACCTCAAAACCTTTTGCGGCAAGCCGCTGGTGCACTATTCCCTCTCGGCGGCGGCGCTGTTTTTGCAACGCCACCCAGAGGTACAGGCCGATATTGTGCTGAACACGGACAGCGGCCTTTTGCGGGAACTGGTGCTGGGCAGCTACCCGGAGGTGGTGGCCCTTGCCCGCCCGGCGGAACTGTGTGGGGACACCGTGCCCAAAATGGCCGTATTTCAGCACAGCCTGCGGGAGATGGAAAAACGCCGGGGGGAACCATACGATAGGCTGATTGATTTGGACATCACCAGCCCCCTGCGCACCGCGCAAGACATAGCCGCCGCCTTGGCCCACGCCGAGGAAAACCCGCGGCTGGATGTGGTGATGAGCGCCGTGAAAAGCCGCCGCAGCCCCTACATGAACATGGCCCAGCGCGAGGGCGGCGAGGTGCGGCAGGTGGTGCAAACCCGTTTTACCGCCCGCCAGCAAACCCCCCAATGCTATGATTTGAATGCGTCGATTTATGTGTTCAAGCGGGCGTTTTTGCTGGAAAGCGAGAGTGGCTTTTTGTGGGACGGCCACTGCGATATTGTGGAGATGCTGGACACCGCTGTTTTGGACATTGACAGCGAAGAGGATTTTGAGATGATGGAAGTGATGGCACGGTACCTGTATGCCCAGCGCCCGGAATTTGCCGAGGTGCGAGAAAATATCCGCTAAAGTATCCGCAGCCGAAGAACGTACGGCGTGGAAAAGGGGGAGAGCAACATGGCCCGTTTTGATATTGTGAGCCTGGGGGAGAGCCTGCTGGATTTTGTGGCCCAAAAGGGCAAGGACCCCGCGAAGCTGGAGATGGTGGGCAACGCCGGGGGCGCGCCCGCCAACGTGATGGCCGCCGCCGCGCGCCTGGGGCGTAAAACGGCCTATATCAGCCGTGTGGGGGCCGATCCTTTTGGGGAATTTTTCCTGGCCCGGATGGAGGACGCCGGTGTGGATGTATCGGGGGTGGTGAAGGGCCCCGAGCCCACCACCCTGGCCATGGTGGCCCTGGATAAACAGGGGGACCGTTCCTTCCGCTTTTACCGCACCGGTACCGCCGACGTGATGCTGAGCGAGCACGAGGTGGACATGGACTTGGTTGCCGGCGCGCGGGTGTTCCATTTTGGCACCCTCTCCATGGTGGCCGAGCCGGTGCGTGCGGCCACGCGCGCCGCGGCCCAAAAAGCCGCCGAGGCCGAAGTGGCCCTGTCTTTTGACCCAAACTATCGCCCTGGGTTGTGGCCGGATGAAAAGCAGGCCCTAGCCGCGATGGAAGAGGGCGTTCACCTGGCGGATTATGTGAAGGTGAGCGAGGAGGAGGCCCTGATGTTGACCGGGGAGAAAGACCCCGAAAAGGCCGCCTTGCAGTTGATGACGGAATATAACCTGGAGTTTGTGGCCGTTACCCTGGGCCCGCGTGGCTGTGTGGGCCTTTCGCCCAAGGCCCGGGTTACCATGCCTGCCTATGATTTGCCCACCGTGGATACCACCGGCGCGGGCGATGCGTTTTGGGGGGCGGCCTTGCACCGGCTGCTGGCCCACCGCGGCAGTGGGGCACTGGACGAAAAAAGCATGACGGAGCTGCTGAAATATGCCAGCGCGGCAGGCTCTTTGGTCACCACCCGCTATGGCGCGGTGCCCGCTTTGGCAAACGATGAAGAGATACGGCGCTGCATGGAAAAAGAAGCCTTCCTGCTGGTGGACTGATGGAGGAAGCCCGCGGGAAGCCCCCGGAAGAGTTCGGCCTCTATTTCCACATCCCCTACTGCCCCTCCCGCTGCCGTTACTGCGATTTCCATTCAGAGGGGGGCGCGGCGGCGGTGCCGGAGGAATATGTGCAGGCGCTGCTGGCGGCGCTGGCGCGCTTTGGCCCCAAAGGGGAGGGGGAGGAAACGCGGCGGCCCGCCACCGTCTATTTTGGCGGGGGCACCCCGGGGCTGTTGGCGCCGGGGCAACTGGCAAGCCTGCTAAAGGCCGCCCGGCCTTTGCCCGGCGCGGAAATAACACTGGAAATGAACCCAGAGGGGGCCACCGGCCCAAAACTGGAAGCCTACCAAAAGGCCGGGGTGAACCGGCTGAGTTTTGGGGTGCAAACCGCGCGGGATTCCTCCCTGTTGCGCCTGGGGCGGCGGCACACAGCCGCCGGGGCCAAAGCGGCCCTGCGCCTGGCGGGGCAGGCGGGCTTCCAAAACCTCTCGGGGGATATCATGCTGGCCCTGCCCGGCTATAGCCGGGCCGAGTTTGACGAGAGCCTGGAGTTACTGCAAGAAGGCGGCGTTTCTCATATTTCGGCCTATCTTTTAAAAATAGAGCCCGGCACCCCTTTTGGCAGGCAGCCCCCCCAGGGCCTACCCGGGGAGGACGAAGCCGCCGATTTTTACCTCTATGCCGTGCAGCGGCTGGCGCGGGCGGGCTATGCGCAGTACGAGATATCCAATTTTGCCCGCCCCGGTTTTGAGAGCCGCCACAACCTGCTGTATTGGGATTGCCGGGACTACCTGGGCCTGGGCGCGGCGGCGCACTCCTGCCTTGGGGGGCGGCGGCTGGCCTTTGCCGCCAACACCCTCGCCTTTATACAGGGAGCGCTGCCCCTGCAAGAAGAGGGGCGGCTGGACGCCGAAGACTACTTGATGCTGCGGCTGCGGCTGGCGGCGGGCCTTGAGGAAGAAGCGCTGGCCCGGCGGTTTGGCAGGCGGCTTAGCCCGGGGCAAACGGCGGCGTTCCGCCTGTATGAAAAGGCAGGCCTGGCAAAGCGGGTTTCCGGTGGCTGGGCGCTTACGCCCGCAGGCATGCTGGTGCAAAACAGCCTGTTGGCCGAAGTGCTGGCCGCGGGCGAAAAAGACGGATAGAGAGCGGCCTTTAGGCGGCTCATTTACGCAGTAGAACGGGAGGTTTGATGATGGCGGACACACAGATACTCTATTACAGCTACACCGGCCACACCCGCGCCTTGGCGGAGCAACTTGCCAAAGCGTGCGGCGCGGCCCTGTACCAGGTGGAGGACGCCGCCCCGGTGGGCAAGCTGGGGGCCTATGTGGTGGGCTGTTTTCACGCCATGCGGCTCAAACCCGGCAAAATAAAACCCATCACGGCAGACCTAAAAAGCCCGGACACCTTTATTTTGATGGCCCCCATTTGGAACGGGCACCCAGCGCCCCCGTTCTACAATATGGTGGAGGCCCTGCCCGCTGGCAAAAAGGCCGAGGTGTGGGTGTGCAGCGCCAGCGGCGGCAGCAGAGCCAAGGAAAAGGTGCAAAAGTTGCTGGCGGAAAAAGGCTGCGAGATGCTGTGCTACCGGGATATTGGGCCGGACTTTTCCCTGGCGGAAGAGGGCCCAAAGGAATAAAGGCGCAGGGCACCGGCTTTCTTTACAAAAAGGGCCGGGGCCTATATAATCATAAGAAGTTTGCCGTATGAAAACCGGAAAACGGCACGTGGCTGCCCCAGGCCTTAGAATACAGTATACAAAGGACAACACCCCCCTATGTCTCTGTCCCTCTTTTTGGAAAGCTGGAAGATGAGCATCCAGTCGGTTCATTTTTTGCTGTTCCTGCCCTTGGCGGCGGGGGCCTATTTCTTGTTGCCCCGGGGGCTGCGGCGAGGCTGGCTGTTGCTGGCCAGCCTCTATTTTTATTTTTTTGCCGCCCCCCGCTACCTGCCGGTGCTGCTGTGCGGCATTCTGTTTTCCTATGTGGCGGCGCGGGGGATAGCCGCCGCAAACAGCCAGCAGGCCAAGCGCGTATGGCTGCTGTTTGGTATTGCAGGCCTGGCGCTGGCCCTCACTTTTTTCAAATACAACACCTTTTTTGAAAGCATGCTCTCCCCGGCTTTCAGCGCCATGGGGGTGGATTACAACGGCGGCTACTTCGTCACGGCTTCGGCGGTGGGCATCAGTTTTTACACCTTCATGGCCATTGGCTACCTCATCGACTTATACCGTGGGGATGTGCCGCTGGAAAAAAGCCTGGTGGGGCACGCGTTGTTTTTAAGCTTTTTCCCCTCGGTCACCTCGGGGCCCATTGCCCGCGCGGGCGACGTGATGCCCCAGCTCAGCGATATCTCCCGCGCCTTCAGCGCCCAAAACTGGGCCGATGGCCTGCGCCTGATGGCCGTGGGCTTCTTCAAAAAACTGGCGGTGGCCGATTTGCTGGCCATTTTTGTGAACGGGGTGTACAGCGATTTGCCCGCCTACAGCGGCTTCACCCTCACGGCGGCGGCGGTGCTGTTTGCCCTGCAACTGTATTTCGATTTTTCCGGCTACACCGATATCGCCCTGGGCGCGGCGCTGCTGTTTGGCATCCGTTTAAAACAAAACTTCAATACGCCGTTTTTTGCCACCAATTACTCCGGGTTTTGGAGCCGCTGGCACATCAGCCTTTCCACCTGGTTGCAGGACTATATCTTCATGCCCCTGGTGTGGAGCCGCTGGACGGAAAAAATACCCGTGCTGGGCAAAAAAGTGAGCAAGCCCCCCATGCTTTCCCCCATTGCGGCGGTGTTTTTGGTGTCTGGCCTGTGGCATGGCGATACCCTGTGCTTTTTGGTGTGGGGGGCCTTGCAGGCGGTGTTCCGCATTGGGGAGGAACTGCTGCACCGCCGCCTGGGCAAACCCAAAAAGAACCCCTCCTTCTGGCTGCGTTTTGGTAAAACGGCGGTGGTGCTGGTGCTGTGGGTGGAGAGCCTTGTGTTCTTTAAAGTGGGCTTCCAGGGCGGCGGCGTGGGTGAGGCATGCGCGGCGCTGCTGCGGCAGTTCACCGGCTGGTCTTTGGCGGGTAGCTGGCAGGCGTTTTACGCCTCGTTTGCCGCCGTGTTCTTTGATAGAAGCTTCCTGGTGGCAGCGGTGCTGGCCTTTTTGTGCTTTGGCACGGCCCTGGCCCTGTGGGCAGACTGGATGCAGTGCTTCCGCCTAAAGGGCATGCACCCGGCCGAAGGGTTGCTGCTGCTGCGCCCCTCCCTGCGCTGGGCGCTATACTTCCTGTTGGTGCTGGGCAGCTTTGCGGGCTTTATTGCGGGCAGCGGTGGCTTTGGCGGACCCAGCTTCGTGTATGGAGGGTTTTAGCCGATGAAGAAGCTAGTGCGCAACACGGCCCTGCTGCTGCTACCCATCCTGCTGTATTATGCGGTGTTTTTGGCCTTTGAGCCGAACAACTTTTTTGGCCTGCGGCCAAAAACCCCGGCGGGGGCCGTGTTTGGGGCCCTGAGGGGTTACCAAGAAAACCCCACCCCCGGGGTGCTGCTGGGCGATAGCCGCTTTGCCAACATGGAGAATATGGGCATTTTTAGCCGTGTTACCGGGCGGGAATTCACCAACATGGCCTATGGCGGGGCCAGCCTAAAAGAAAGCCTGGATGAACTGGACTATCTGCTGGAACACTACCCAGACCTGGAAGAGGTGGTGTTTGAGCTTTCGTTCTATACGCTGAACGCCAACTATTCGGCCGACCGTTTTCCCTTCATCGAAAAGGCCCTCTATAACCCCTTTGTCTACCTCACCAGCCTGTACTATAACCTGGAAGCTATGCAGAACTGCCTGCTATGGCTGCGCGGTGAAGCCCTCTATGGCGGGGCCTCGGAAACGCGCGACCCCGCCACCGATGCATACGTCCACTGGCAGGCCCCGGGGGGCGAAACGGTGGAAATACGCCAGGATATTGTGAAGTATCTGGCCGCCATTGGTACGAATGTGCAAAACTGGGAGCTGGACCAAAGCGAGGACGGCCAACTGGCCCGCCTGCTGACCAGCATTGCCGCCTGCCAGGCAAAGGGCATCCGCTTTGTGGTGGTGATGCCCCCGGTGCACGAGGCCGTGATGGACTATGCCATCCGGCAGAACGGCATCTATGAGCAGATGCTGCCGGTGGTGCAGGCGCTGAAAGACAGCGGGGCCCTGGTGCTGGATTATGAGATTACCAACCGGCCGGCCTATGGCGAAGAGATGTGGTTCGACGGCATGCACCTGGACTATGACCGTGGGCTGCCCCAGTGGGCGGAACAACTGGCCAGGGACATTGCCTAAAGCGCGAGGGAACTGGGGCCAAAACGGCCGTAACAGCGACGCAACAGGGCGAAAGAAAACAAATGGAGAGCGGTATGGCGCTGGATTTTCTGATTTTGTATGAGCATGTGGTGCGGGAATACGAGAGCA
>CAYYLW010000048.1:0-17391 GCA_964472465.1 uncultured Oscillospiraceae bacterium
GGTTTCGCAAGCAAAACTCCCTACGCCGGCATTACCCGGATCAGGTTCTAGGGTTCCCTTCCTTTTGGTACAAAGAAAGAATCTCAGCCTTTACGGCACCCCTGTTTTTATGTCCAGTACAAAGTATAGCGCTCGCCACCGGGCCTGTCAAGCCGGGTGCCGGGGCATTTTTACTTTTTTTTGCCCCCCCTGCGGGCAATGCGTAACGCCAGGTAGGAGATGAGCAAAGCGAAAAACACAATGAAGATGAGGTTGAGCGGGCTGGTGCCAAAACTCCCCCCCGCGCCCGAAGGCTGTGAAACGGTACGCACCATCAAAGCCAGCGGCATCATGGGGTTTCCTCCTCGGCCTCCTTGGCGTTTGGCTCTTCATCCTCGGCAGTCGTCTCGTCCTGGCCGCCCTCGGCGGCCTCTTGGCCTTCTTCCCCAGGCTCAGCGTCCGTTATAGGTTCTTCTTCGTCCCCGACCTCTTCCGCCAGCACAGCCAGCGCCAGTTTCAGCCGCTCCTCTTTTGCAGGGGCTTTCTCGGTGGCAGGCCAGCTAATCTCCACCATCGCCGGGCCGTCATCGGTATTCACCTTCACACGGGCCGTGCGGGGGGGTGGCACCGGAATTTGCAAGGGTTTGCCCGCCGTACGCATCCGCGCGGCCAGCCACACGCACAGCGCTGCCAGCACCGAGACCGCCGCCACCACCTGGCTCACACGCAGCCCCATGAACATCAGTGAATCGGTGCGCAGGCCCTCGATGAAAAAGCGCCCAAGACCATACCACATCACATAGAACAGGGCAATTTCACCGTTGAAGCGGCGATGCTTTTTGTAGGCCAGCAAAAGCAAAAAGCCCAGCGCGCACCACAGGCTCTCGTACAAAAAGGTGGGGTGCACGGGCAGCAGGGGGTCCACCACAATGCCCGCCTGGGCCAAACTGGCCTGCTGGCCCATCAGGTAGGCCGTGGTGGCCGGGCTCATCATCCCCCAGGGCAGCGTGGTGTTGCTGCCAAAGGCCTCTTGGTTTGTAAAATTGCCCCAGCGGCCCAACGCCTGGCCAATCAAAAAGCCCATGGCCACCAGGTCGAACATGGGCAGCACGGGCACCTTCCGCCATTTGCAGGCGGCCAGCGCCCCCAAAAAACCAAAGATGATGCCGCCGTAAATGGCCAGCCCACCATCGCGTAGGTTCACCAAACCCCAAAATGTGTGGTACTCGATGGTGCTGATAAACAACACAAAGTACAGACGTGCCCCCACCACGCCGCTCACCAGCCCCACGGCAATCACGTCAATCATCCTGTCGGCATCCAGGCCAAATTTTGGCCCCTGCCACAGCGCGAATGCAATGGCCAGGAAAACCCCCAGGCCAATCAGCACGCCGTACCAGTAAATGGGTATGCCAAACAGGGTGAAAGCCACCCGGGATATTTCAAATTCCAGCCCCAGGCCGGGAAATTGCACCAAATTTGTCATAATATTCCTCTTTGTATCTTGTTTTTTGGCCTATGCCTACTCAGGGCGCACCACCACGAAAGCGCTCCGCTCTTCTTGCAGCATCTCCTGCAAGGCGGCGTCCACATCCTGGGCGGTAACGGCGGCCAGCGCCGCTAGCGCCTGCGCCGGGGTACGCCCATGGAAATAGCTGGACGTGAGTAGAGAGGCCACCCGCTCCACATTCTCTAAATCGGCGATGGCGTCTCCATACATCATACGGCGGCAGGTTTCAAACTGGGCGCGGTCCACCCCGTTTTGGCGTAGCCGGGCAATCTCACCCAGTATCTCCCCGCGCACCACCTCGGGTTGTTCCCCTTCGCCGCTAAACACAAAGCACAGGCAGCCCTCGTAGCTGTTAAACTCCCCGCCAAACCCGGGCTGCACCAGGCCCTCATCGTACAGGCGGCGGTACAAAAGGCTGCTTTCGCCGCACAGCAGTTCGGTCAACAAATCGCAGATGACCTCCTGCTTGGTGCTGTCGCCTTCCAGCGGTTTTTCCTTAAAGCCCAGCGCAAACAGTGGCATGGCCACAGACATGCTGAACTCCCGCTCTTTTTGGCATACTTCTGCCGGTTCCGGCGGATAAATGCGGCGGGGTTTGGGGGCCTTGGGCGCATGGCATAGGCCCGCGCGTTCCGCGGCGGCCAAAAGCTGCTCCATGCTCACGTTGCCCGCAGCGCACAGCGCCATGTTGGCCGGGCTGTAATAGGCCCCCGTGCAGGCATACAGCACCTCGGGGCTAATCTCGGCAATGCTTTCCACCGTGCCCACGATATCATCCCGTACCGGGTGGTTGTGGTACAGGCATTCCAGCAGGGCGAATAGGCATCGCAGCTCTGCGTGGTCATCGTACATTTTTATCTCTTGGCCAATGATGCCCTGCTCCTTGGCCACCGTTTCCTTGGTAAAATGGGGCTGCCCCACAAAGGAAAGCAGAATATCCAGGTTTTCTTCTATGCGGTCCGTGGCGGTAAAAATGTAGCTGGTACGGTCAAAACTGGTATAGGCGTTGGCCGAAGCACCCGTTTTGGCGTACAGTTCAAAGGCATCCACGCCGTCCTTGTTTTCAAACATTTTGTGCTCTAAAAAGTGGGCGATACCCGCCGGCAATTCCACGCGGCCCTCGGGGGTTTCAAACGCACGGTCTATGGAGCCAAAACGGGTGGCGTAAATGGCGTGAACCGCGCCAAACCCCGGCATGGGCAACAGACGCACCGCCAGGCCGCTGGGCAGGGTTACTTCTTCAAAAGCCAGGGCATCCGCCGCGGCTTTGGGTAAAAAATCTGGCATTAGGCCCCCTCCTTCCCAGTAATGACATACTGTAGCGCCGGGCTAAACCCGGCCAGCGCGGCCTGTACTTCCGCCGCACTCACCGAAAGCACCATCTCCATGGCCTCATCCAGGCTGCGGTTGCTGCCACGCATCTGCTCGTTAAACACCCAGCTCACCAGTGCGTCGGGGCTGTCTTTGGAAGCCGAGAACAGGTTGCGCAGCGCCGAATGGGCCGCCTGCAATTCTTCGGCGTTCACCGGGGTCTTTTGCATGGTTTCCAGCTCGTGTAAAATGGCGGCGGCGGCCCGCTTGGCGTCTTTGTGGTCCACCCCGCTATCCATGGTGAGCACGCCTTGCATGGCGGCATAATTGGAAACACAATAGTAGCACAGGCTCTGTTTTTCCCGCACATTCAGGAACAGGCGGCTGCTGGGCAAGCCACCCAACAAAGCGCTGGCCACACGCATCACGGCCTCGCCGCGGGCATCCTGCACCTGCCCCGAAGTGGCCAGGATGCACAGCTTGCCCTGGGCGGTTTCCATCGCTTCGCTCAAGTGGGTAAATTCTGGGCTTTTGGCCGCGGCCATGCGCCCGGTGGGGGATGCGGGGCGGCGGTTTAAACCCTGCAAGCGCCCCTGTACCTGCGCTTCCAGCGTTTCCCCTTCCGTCCCGCAGCATACCACCTCTAATTGGGCGGTTTCCAGCAACTCTGTGTAAGCCGCAAATAATTTTTGCGGGGTGATGGCGGGCATCTCGTCCAAATACCCGGCCGATTCCAGCCCCAGGGGCGAATCCCCCAGCAGGGCCCGGCGTGCTTGGCGCAGGCAGTAGCTGCGCTTTTCGTTCATCTCACTGCGCAGGTAGTCCACCTGTTTTTCCCGCTCAATGGCAACATCCTCTTCGGCAAAGGCGCCGTTTTCCAGCACCGGTGCAAACAGCAGGTTGCACAGCAGCTCTGCACAGGCGCCTTCCAAATCCTCCCCGGCCAGGGCGTAGCGGTTTTTCAGGCAGCTTACTGCCACGGTAAGCACCCGGTTGGGCCCCACCATAAAACTCTCGGCGGCACATTCGGCGCCATACAGGTCAAACAGATGGCGGGAGAGGGCCAGCGGGTCCGGTATAGCGGCACAGCGGCGCTCCAGCACATGCGGCAACAGCGCCAGGGCGCTGGCGCTCTCTCTTTTGCCCGGCACCACCAGGTGCGCCACCATCAAACTGCGCTTAAATTTTTCGCCCTGCACCTGTGTGAGGAAAGCACCGGGGGCAATCTCTTTTCGAAGCATAATGGCTCCTTTTTATGTGTATAATATTTACAAACAAAGCCGCCAAAAGGCGGCTTTGCCATATACATCTTAATGCGCCGCACCCCTGGCCCGGCCAAACCCGGCTAGGCCGCCGCTCTGGCCGAAGAGGATACCGCCGCGCCAGAAGAAGCGCCTGCCGCGGGCGGCACGCTGGGCTGCGCCGCCACATATTCCTCTAAGCAGATGCCCGCGTTCATGATGGCCTGGGCATCGCTTACACCCACATAGCGGAAATGGTAGGGCTGGAAGTTGATGCCAGTGATGGCCGTCTTGTTCTCTGGAAAGCGCAGAATGAAACCGTAATTTGGCGCGTTGGCCGTCAGCCAGGCATATTCGGGCGTTTGCACAAAGGCCTGGGCGGTTTCTGTCACCGTGGCGGTGCCAAAATCCACCGCCAAGCAGGTTTGATGGTCGCTGCTGCCATAGGGCGGCTCCGCCTGACGGGCCATCTGCTCGGCCGTAGCTTGGTCATTGCCTTGGCCCTTAAACACCTCCACCAGGTTTTGGAACTTGGCGTTTTGTTTGTCTGCCCCAGGGGCGGCCACTAACACTTGCAGGCTGTTGCCCTCCACCGCGTTACAATCGGCAATCATCCGCTCCAAATCCGGCAACATCCGTGCGTCAAAATAATAGCTAACGCCGTTTTGTACATGGGTGTTCAGTTCCGGTGCAAAGCCTTCCGGCATGGGGTTCTGCGCGTTGATTAAAAGCAGGTTCCAGGCGCTTGGGTTGGCCGCCACGGGGGTGCTGGGCACCGCCGCCGAAGCCGAGGCCGAAACCGAGGAACTGCTGGAAACAGGACGGGATTTGGGGTTTACAATAGCGCGCACCACCAGCACCACAGACACCACCAGCACCACCACAATCACGGCGCACGCGCCTAGGAACATAAGCTGCCGTGTGCGCTGTTTTTTGCGCTTTTGGGCACGCTGCGCCTGGCGGCGGCGGTAGTCCTCTTGTTCTGGGGTGGGGGGCCTCTCTATGGGCATAGTTTTCTCCTACGCGTTTTCTGTAGCAAGGGTCTTGCCACTAGTATAACGCCTAGGCGCACACATAGCAAGCACCTTCCTCCAATTCAAAAAGCTCTGCGCCCGTTTTAGGAAAGCTCGTCAAAGGCGTTGTGAATGGCCAGCACGGCCCGGTCTGCATCCTCTTTGGGAATCAGCACCGAGATTTTAATTTCACTAGTGGACACCATACGTACGTTGATATTGGCATCCGCCAGCGCTTCAAACATCTGCGCGGCCACGCCGGAATGGCTTTGCATGCCCGCGCCCACAATGCTCACCTTGGCCAGGGAGGTATCGATGGAAACACCACTGGCCTGGAAAAGGGCCAAGTTATCCTCCAGCAGTTCACGCACGGTCTCGGCCTCGGCCAGGGGCACGGTGAAGATGACGTCCATCTTCCCGCCGCGCCCAGAGGCTTGCAGGATGATGTCTACGTTGATTTTTTTCTGGCCGATGAGCGAGAAAATCTTAAAGTTGATACCCGGCACGTCCGCCACGTCGGTGATGGTAACGGCCGCCACGCAATCGTCTTTTGCAGTTCCTTTAATCAGCATACCTTCATTCATGTTCAGTACCTCCCTAACAATGGTTCCGGGCTTCGGGTCGAGGCTGCTCAGAACCTCGAGGGTCACACCGTATTTTTTGGCAAGTTCCACGCTGCGGTTGTTTAAAACTTTTGCGCCTAGGCTGGCCAGTTCCAGCATCTCGTCGAAGGAGATGATATCCAGCTTGCGGGCGTTTGGCACCAGGCGCGGGTCGGCTGTGTACACGCCGTCCACATCGGTATAAATTTGGCATTTATCGGCATGCATGGCGGCGGCAATGGCCACGGCGCTGGTGTCGGAGCCACCGCGCCCCAGGGTGGTGATGTCGTCGTTCACGTTGATGCCCTGGAAGCCCGCCACAATCACAATGCGCTTTCTGGCAATCTCGCTCTCAATGCGCTCACAGTTTAGGTTTTTGATGCGGGCCTTGGAGTAGGCGCGGTTGGTTTCAAAACCCGCCTGCCAACCCGTTAAGCTGATGGCGGGGCACCCCAGTTCTTGCAGGGTCATTGCCAGCAGCGACATGCTGATTTGCTCCCCGGCCGACATCAATACGTCCATCTCGCGCGGGCTGGGTTTCGCGGTAATCTCTGCCGCCTGGGCCACCAGGTTGTCGGTGGTGTCGCCCTGGGCCGATACCACCACCGCCACGTCGTTTCCAGCGTTGTAGGTATCGGCTATGATGCGCGCCACGTTAAACAGGCGCTCTTTGTCTCGCACCGAGGACCCGCCGAATTTTTGTACAATCAATGGCATTGTCTTTTCCTTCCCCTCTATACATATCTATACATTACATCTTTGTTCACTATGTAGGGTAACTGCTTCTCTGCTAGCGCAGTGTCCGGCCTTGGCTGGGCGGGGCTTTTCCAAAAGCCGCCCTTTTACGCCTGTTCCCCGGGCCAAATTTTCATGGCCTCGCAGCTCTCCCCCTCGTGCTGGGCCAAAAAGCCTCGCACTTCATCTGGGGTGAGTGCGGGTACGGTGTAGGCATTTTCACAAAGTTTCACCGCACCGGGCAGCAATTCTATATCACGGGTATTCTCCGCCCGCAGGTACCACAGGCAGGGCCCGCCATCCGCATAGTACCCATCTATGGCCTTGGCCGGTTTCCAAAACAGGCTGCTGTGTATCTTCACGCCCTCTTTCATGGCGTCAATGGCGTCGGCCACCACGGCGCTACCGGTGGGCAGTTTTCCCGCCCCCTTGCCGTAGAACAGCACTTCACCCAGCATGTCGCCCTCCACCTTCACGGCATTGAACACATCGTCCACACCGGAAAGCTGGTCGCTGCGGCGCACCATCATGGGTTCCACCCCCACCTGCAAGGCCCCGCCCTCTCGTTTTTCACACCAGGCAATCAGCTTCACCGCACAGCCCAGCTGGCGCGCGGCCTCCATATCGGCCGGGGTGATGCCGCGAATGCCGCGGGCCCGTACATTGGCGGGGTACACATGGCTGCCAAAGGCCAGGGAGGCCAAGATGGACACTTTGCGGCAGGCGTCTATGCCGTCCACATCGTCCGAGGGGTCCTTGGTTTCAGCATAGCCCAGGTCCTGGGCCTCTTTCAGGGCGGCGGCAAAATCCATTCCCGCTTTTTCCATGCGGCTCAACATAAAGTTGGTGGTGCCGTTGATGATGCCCGCCACCGAATAGATGCGGTTGGCCGCCAGGCACTGGTGAATGGGGGTGATGATGGGGGTGCCCCCGCCCACGCTGGCCTCAAACAAAAAGCACACGCCGTTTTCCTTGGCCTTGGCCAGCAGCTCTGCGCCATACTGGGCCACCATTTCTTTGTTGCTGGTTACCACATGGCGGCCGCTGTCCAGCGCGCGGCACACATAGTCGTAGGCCGGTTTCAGCCCGCCAATGGTCTCCACCACCACCTTCACCTCGTCATCGGCCAAAATGGGCTCAATGCTGTTCACAAACAAGGCGGAGTCCGGGTCGCCGGAAAAGTCCCGTACATCACAGATATACCCAAGTTCCAATTTTTCCGAAAGACGCCGCTCTATGCCAGCCGCGTTGCGACGCAAAATCTCCCGCACGCCACTGCCCACAATGCCGCATCCAAGAATTGCCAGTTTTGCCATGAAAACCCTCCTGTATTTGTCACGGAGACAATCGTTCCACCCCGTCCTGTTTTACTTGTTTCTACCGTTTTTTAGGAAATACCATAACGACACGAAGGCATGTGTACATGCACCCGGCTCAGTTCTTCTGCCGGATATCCACCACCGTGCGCTGGCAACGTAGCTGGCTCAGCAGCTCTTCCACCGTCACGCGCATCCCCTCGGTTCGCACAGAGACCGCCACCGCCGCAGCGCCGTTTTCGGGGGTACTTTGGTTGATGGTTACCACCCCTGCCCCGGCTTCGGAAATGGCCGAAAGCAGCTCCTGCAAGGCGCCGGTTTCATCCAGCAGTTTGGCGCTTAGGGTAATTTCCTCGCTGCCAAAGGACGCTTGAAACACACAGTCCTTATACTTGTAAAAGGCACTCCGGCTCACATCCGCCATGTGGGTGGCGCGGGAGACATTCTTCGCCTCGCCGCTGGCCAGCAGTTCTTTTGCACGCAGCACCCGCAAAAACACCTGGGGTACCACCGATGCCTCCACCAGCAGATAGCGCTTCTCCTGCATATTGTTCACCTCACATACACATTTGTGCCCAGCCAGGATACTATACCATGAATCCCCCGCCCATTTCAAGAGCCTTTTTCCGTCCCGTCCCTTCCGCCCCTCCTCTTTTATGGCGACAAAACCTTGTGTAAAGCGGAGAAATATGGTAGGTTTTAAAAAGAATATACAATATGGGGTATTTTCGGGCAGCAAATCCAGCAAAAAGGCCGAAAAGGGAGCACGCAACATATGACCGCTGAAAACGAACAAGTCATCCAGCTTTTTAAACGATATTTGCATTCGGTACTGGTTTCCCACGATATAGAAGACGCGCTTAGCTGCACCGCTGATGATGTGATTGGCATTGGCATGGGCAGCCAAGGGGTGGTGTGTAACAAGGCGGATGTGGCACGCATCATGGGAGACAATAAGCAGGTGGGCGCGGGTAGCGTCACCCTGGATTACGAAACTATTCAGATGCGCTGCTACGGGGGGCAGTATGCCACCGTGTGCGGGGTGCTAAAAATTCAAAACCACCAAGGGGGACGTGTGGTGGAAAGCAGCATGGGGCAACTGATGAACCTGCGGCTGGAAAATGGACGTTGGCTGGTATATACCCTGCAAGCCACCCCTTTGTTCAACGCCATTGAGGAGATGGAGGCCTACCCCATTCGCTTTGCGGAAAATGTGCTGGAAACCTACCGCCGCCAAGAGCAAATGGCAAGAAACGCCCACAACGATAGCGTGGGCATCTACCATGTCAACTTCACCAAAGGCTGCTTTGAGGACTGTTTTCTCAAAGCCGATTTTCTGGTGCGCGTAAAAGCCGGAGAGCCCTACGAGAAGGTTATCATCGATGCCGCACGCCAGCACCTGGCGGAGGCGGACCGCTACCAGTTCATCCGCCAGTTTTCTCTTGGGAACATTTTACAGGCCTATGCCGGGGGCCAAACAGAAATATCCTTGGAGTATCAAATGCTGCCTTTTGCCTCCTCTCCGCTCTGGGTTAAGACACTCATCAAACTGTATACAGACAACCAGGACGATAACCTAAAGGGTTACCTGTATGTGATGGATATTGACAAGGACAAACGCGCGAAACTGGAACTGGAGAGTAAGGCCGCGCTGGACCCGCTTACCGGCCTACTGAACAAAGTGTCCGCCGAAGGGGAAATTGCCCGCAAGCTACGGCGTGTATCCCCCGCGAACCCCGGCGCATTTTTCATGATGGACCTGGACTATTTCAAACTGATAAACGATAATTTTGGCCATAAGGAGGGGGACCGTATCCTTCAGGAGGCCAGCCGTTGCATCGTACGGCTGCTGGGAAAAGACGACCTGGCCGGCCGCCTGGGGGGCGATGAATTTTGCCTGTATTTTGCCTCGGGCCGGAACCGGGAAAATATCACCCAAAAGGCCGAGGCTTTGTGCGACATGCTGCGCCACTTGCAGTTTGCCAGTGGGGCCAAAACCACTTGCAGCTTGGGGGTTGTATTTTTTTCCGCCATCGGTCTACAATTTGACGACGTGTACCAGATGGCCGACCGCGCCCTCTACCTCCAAAAAGAGAAAGGGCGCAATGGTTTCACAGTATTTGAGCCCGAGCAAGCCTAGCCCCGGCCACACAGCGCCCTTGCCAGCCCTCCTGCCATAGGAGGGCTATTTTTTTACCCATCCCTCCACTTGACATTATATTCTACATGTTGTAGAATGACTTCAATCACATGTGAGACGCCGCCATTTTGCCGGCAGAAACCAGGAGGCCATGAATACAATATGGGACACGAAAACCGCCTTTCAGACGCAGAATATATCATTATGCGCTGGTTTTGGAAAAAAGGCCCCCTCACCAGCAAGGAGCTGGGCGCTCTGGTGGCAGACAAAAATTGGAAGCCCACCACCTTGCTCACCTTTTTGGCCCGGCTTACGGAAAAGGGGATGCTGGCCGCCGAAAAGCAGGGCAAGGCAAACCTCTACCGCCCGCTGGTGGGCAAGGACGAATACAAAAAATCTATGGGCAGCGCCTTTTTAGACGAACAATATGGGGGCAGCGCCAAGGCATTCCTGGCGGCCATGGTGAATGCCCGGGGCCTTTCCAAGCAGGACTTGCAGGACCTGCAAGCCTGGCTGAAGGAAAAGGAGGCGGAACTGGATGATTGATTTCCTAAAAGACTACTGGTTGCCCGCCAGCTTGGCCGGTGGGCTATTCACCCTTTTGGCGCTGTTGCTCCGCCCGCTTTGGGCCCGCCAGCGCGCCCTCCCAGGCCGGGTGCTGATAGGCTTGGCCTGCCTGCTGTTTTTGCTGCCCTTCGCCCCACTGGCCCAGCTGGCCCTTTCGGCCGGGTTGCTCCGGCTACCGCTGGCCCCGCCGGCCCTAGCGCAGGCGCTGGCAGCTAAACCTGCCGATAACTCAGGCCCGGCCGCTCCGGCTGCCAGCACACACCCTGATATTCTGGACGCCAGGGCAAGCGGCGCCCTCTCCGGTGGGCTGGCCCGCCCAGAGAGCCCCACCCAAGCACTGGGTCCAGAAACCACCTCACAGCTTCTCTCTGCCGCGCCTGCTTCGATGCCGGGCGCGGAAACCGCCCCATCTACGGCGCAGGCCGCCCTGCCCGGCCAAACATCTCTTCAAAACAGGGTTTCTTTCCCCGCGCTCCCCGTGGGGACGCTATGGCCCGCGCTCTATCTGGCCGGGCTGCTGGGCACAGGGGCGCTGCTCGTCTTTCGCTACCGCCAGCTTTTACACCGGCTGCACCAAAGCCGCACGCCGGTGGATAGCCCCGAACTTTTGGCGCAATATCAGGCGCTTTGTGAAGAATATCGCCTGCGCCGCCCCCCTACATTGTATAGAAGTAGCGCTCTGCGCTCTCCCGTGCTGGCAGGGTTTCTGCACCCGGCCCTCTACCTGCCCAGCACCCCCATGACAGAGGAACAAACCGGGTTTGCCCTCCGCCATGAACTCACCCACCAAAAGCATGGGGACATCCCGCTGAAGATTGCCCTCTTGGCGCTGTGCACGCTGCACTGGTGCAACCCCTTGGCCTGGCTGCTAAACCGCCTGGCCGCAGAAAACAGCGAAACCCTGTGCGATGAGACGGTGGCCAGCCGCCTACCCGGCGGCCAGCGCTGTGCCTATGCCGCCACCCTGCTGGCTTTTGCCGCCACCCCGCGCCTTCCCGGCCCGGTCTCGGCGTTTTCCTACCCGGCTAAAACCCTGAAAAGGAGGCTAGAATCCTTGATACATCCCAAAAATCCCCCTCGCATCTTGCGTGCGGCCGCCATGTTGGCGCTCTCCTTCACGCTGGTGCTGGGCCTGCTGGCCGGTTGTGCGGTTGCCAGCGCCACCCAAACAGAGAGCGAACAGCCCGGCACCTCTGCCGCGCCTGCGGCCAGTACACCGCCCGAGCCCACCGGCACCGGGGCCTCGGGAGACGATTCGCTGGCCTTTAAGCTGGAAATGCTCTGGCCTCTCAGCGGGGGAAGCGCCCCCGCCAGCAGCCTGGAACAAAGTGGTGGCATGTCCATTTCCGCCGACGCCGGCAGCCCCATTCTGGCCGCCGCCGCGGGCACCGTCACCACCCTGGAAAGCGAGCCGGAGGGCTATGGCAACTATCTGGCCATCGACCACGGCGAGGGGCTCATCACCCTCTATGCCCACTGCGAAAACATCTTGGTGGAAAAAGGGCAAGCCGTGCAGGCCGGGCAGGAGATTGCCACGGTGGGCGAAACCGGCCTTGCCACCGGCCCTACCTTGCATTTCGAGATTCACAAAAACGGCGTTTTACAAAAACCCATCGAATATCTCTCTTTACCATTCTATGAGCCAGGCAAGGTGGGCTTGCCCTTTTCCGGGGCTTTTACCCAGCTTCCCCACACCGACGAAAACGGCGACACCATAGGGTGGCTTCTACACGAGAGGCAGGGTGTTGCCGCCAAGGCAGCCGCCCCCGGCACCGTCATTAAAACCGTGATGGATGACGAAATGTACGGCAACTATATTGTGGTGTATCACGGCGATGGCCTGGAGACCCTGTATGGCTATTGCGATATGATATTGGCCAAAGAAGGGGACTTTGTGTACGCCCAAGACAGCATTGCCACCGAGGGGGCAAACGGGCTGCTTTACCAGGTGCTAAAAGACGGCCAGCCACAAAACCCCCAGGAGTATTTGGATGAAATGGGCCGTTCGTCTTTAGGCTTTGCCCAAACCATTCAAACCTATACGGATACAGCGGGTTCTACAAAAGCCTTCTTGGCCTGGCCCGTCCCCTCCTCCGGCACCATTTCTGAAGAGGGCGGCCCCGGGCAGGGCCACCGCGGCCTAGACATCGCCGCCGAAGCGGGCAGCTCCATTGTGGCCGCGGCTCCGGGCAAGGTGACAACAGCCGGTTGGCATTACAGCTACGGCAACCATGTGGTACTGGAACATGAGAACGGCCTTGTCACCTTATATGCCCACTGCCAAAAACTGCTGGTGGAGGAGGGCCAAACCGTGGCCGCAGGCGAAGAAATTGCCACCGTGGGCAACACGGGCTACACCACCGGGAGCGCCCTGCACTTTGAGGTGCAGCAACAGGCCGGCGGGCTGCTAAACCCGCTGGACTATGTGGAGGCCCCCAGCCCGGCCGGCCCCCAAAGCGGGCAGGCTGACGGCGACCCCGATGGCATGATGTTCCCCGTACCGGAGGCCAAGTTTATCTCCAGAGGGATGGGCAACGAGCACCGTGGTGTGGACATAGGCGCCCCGGCGGGCAGCACCATTGTAGCTGCCTCGCCAGGCACCGTTACCACGGCAGACGTTCACGAAAGCTATGGCAACTATGTGGTGATTGACCATGGCAACGGCATATTAACCCTATACGCCCACTGCCAGGAACTGCTGGTGGAGGAGGGCCAAACCGTGGCCGCAGGCGAAGAAATTGCCACCGTGGGCAGCACGGGCTACACCACCGGGAGCGCCCTACACTTTGAGGTGCAGCAAAAGACCGGCGGGCTGCTAAACCCGCTGGACTATATAACCACACCCAGCTCCGTCATAACCGCCCCCGGCGCCATCACCCCTATTCCCTAAGCACAAACCTTGCAAACGCCCTTTCCCTGCCCTAGGGAAAGGGCGTTTTTTGTGTGCCCTTGGCTCGCTCTCCACCTGCCTTTTTGCCCCCGACGCGGCGGTTTACCAAAAAAATATTTTCGGCTTCCGCCTTGACAGTGACCCGCGCATGTGTTAAATTATTGTTAGTGAGCTAACTCATTAACCACATAACCCACTATCCAGAAAACGGAAGGGGGAAAAGCATGCAAACAGAAAAACCGGTCTTTGTTCAAATTATGGAGATGGTGGAGGATGATATTTTGAGCGGTGTATACCAGCCCGATGAATTGATTGTATCCACCACACAAATATCCAAACTGCTGAAGGTGAACCCCACCACGGCGGTGAAAGCGGTGGGAATTTTGGCCGATAGGGGTATTGTGTATAAAAAACGGGGTCTGGGTATGGCCGTTAGCCCAGAGGCCAAAGGCCTGCTTTTGGCCCAGCGCAAACAGCAATTTTTCGCCACAACCCTGCCGGATTTCCTGGCGGAAGCGAAAAAAATCGGCATTACCAAGCCGGAACTCACCCAGATGATAGCCAAAGAATAACAGGAGGATGCAGATGATACAACTACAAGACCTGAGTAAATACTATGGCAAAACACTGGCCATAGACAGCCTAAACCTAGATATTAACCAGCCTGGAATATACTGCCTGCTGGGCAAAAATGGCGCAGGCAAAACCACCCTGCTGAAACTGCTGGCGGGGCACATCAGCCCCAGCGCCGGCACCGTGCGGGTGAACGGCCATGCCGCCGGCACCCTGCACATGCCCCCTGCGGTGCATTATGTGGAGAGCAACGCCAGCCAGTTCAATATGCCGCTGGCAAGCCTGTTTAAAACCGCGTCCAATCTCAGCGATTTAAACTTGGAGCAGGCGCTTCACCTGGCCGCCAAATTCAAGCTGGATTTGCACAAACGCTATAAGCAGCTCTCCTTCGGCATGAAGGTAATGGTGAATACCATCTTGGGGCTGGCCAGCCAAAAGGCCATTGTGCTGCTGGATGAGCCCGTGCTGGGCTTTGACGCCGTGATGCGCAAAACTTTCTACGATTTGCTGCTGGAAAACGCCGAAAACAGCGGTAAAATCATCCTGATTAGCACCCATCTCATCGATGAAATTGCCGCCGTGGCGGGCAAACTCATCATAGTGGACAAAGGGCGGCTGCTCCTGTACAGCGATGTGAACGAAATTGACGAAAAAGCCTATATGGTAACCGGCCCGGCAGAGTTTGTTCTGCCCGCCACCCAGGGGCTGAACGTGATTGGCGAAACCAAGGCGGGCGGCTTTGTCTCGAAATATGTGTTCGACACCCGCATAGAAAGCACCGCCCAATACTCGGTGGCGCCGCTGGGCCTACAAGACTTTTTCGTAAGCCTTGTGGGCGAAGAATAGAGAGGAGAATCCCTTATGAATAAATCACTGGCTGTCATGGGCGTCAATTTTCGCGTGTCCAAACTGGCCTATCTCATCACAGGCATTGTCATCGCGTCTGTCTGCATCAACCTGCCCATCAACATGGCCGTAGGTGAAGCGGAAAACTTCAGCCCCAGCCCCGGTGCTTACCTCTATTTGCTGGTGCTGCTCTTCGCCATCTTCATCCCCGCCCTCTATTTCCGTAAATTTATGAACCTGGGGGCCAAAAAATCCACCTATATCGGGGGCTGCGCCCTCACCTACGGCGTGTTGGCGCTGGGTGTCTCCGCACTTTCCGTCCTGTGCTACCTCACGGTGGATAAACTGCTCATCATCCCCCCCAAAAACTATGTGTGGAGCATGATCGACATTTTCGGCTGGGGCCAAAATGGCATCTTTATCGCTTTTATCCAGCAGTTTGCCTTCCTGTTGCTGTTGGCCGCTACGGCACACCTGCTTACCACCATTCAAACCTTCTGGTACGGCTGGCTGGTAGATTGCATCATCGCCGCCATTCTGGCTGTGTTCATCCCCATCCCGGTGCTGCGCGGCGCGCTTATCTGGTTTTTCAACCTCATCATTTTTAACCCCTACGCCTTTGTACAAATCATCGCCTGCCTGGTGCTCAGCGCCGTGCTTTTCCTGCTCAGTATCTTTTCCGTAAAGCAAAAAACGGTGTAGCCGGCTCCCGCCTTTGCCCCCCCTTTGGGTGAAGGCGTTTTTTGTCCGCTGAAAACCGGCTACCCTCTATCTCGTTCCTATGGTATGATGATAAAGCCTGTTTGGGCTTACCAAAAAATTCATCTTACCCAAAAGATTTTTCTGTGTGGAGGAACCCATGAAAAAAACCGTTCTGAGTTTGATACTGGCCGCGGCCTTGGCGGCGGGGGCATTTTGTGGCCTGTCTCTCATCCGCCCCAAAGCCCGCCCCGCGGAAGAGAGCCCGGCTTTTTCCGCAATACTCGCCGACATTGCCGCCATCACCGCGGTGCCGCACACTGCGGGCAGCCCCGAAAACGCCAAGGTGCGCGATTTCATAGAGAACCGCGCCACAGGGGCCGGGCTATCGGCCGAGATATTGCCCTTCACCATGGATGTGGCCGCTTTTGTGGCAGACAGCCAGGCCAGCTATGAAAACGGGAGTGAACTCTACCGCCAGCGCATGGATACTTACATCGAAGAAGGGGGATACGCCTCGCTGGAAGAGATGGCACGAGGGCGCCTGAATGCCGGGGATGCCGACACGCTGTCCCTAAACAACATTCTGGTGAAGGTAGAGGGTACAAACCCTGCGGGCAGCGTGATGTTCGTCTCGCACTACGATCACGTGAAGGATGTGCCCGGCGCGGCCGACGACGCCCTGGCCGTGGCCTGCATGCTGAACTTGATGGAAGATATGGCGGCCACTCCACCCGCAAACAACGTGTATTTCCTGTTCACCGACGGCGAGGAAAACGGCCTGCTGGGCGCGGCCGATTTTGTGCGCACCCAGCCCGCCTACGCCGAAGAGATTGACCTGCTGTTCAACTTTGAGGCCCGTGGCAACCGGGGCGCCATGCTGATGTTCGAGACCTCTGGGCAGGATTATGAACTGGTACGGCAATTCAAAAACAATGTCCCCCAGCCCGTCACCATGTCTATCGCCACGGCCATTTATAGCATGATGCCCAACGGCACCGATTACACCGAATTCAAAAACGCGGGCTACCACGGGCTGAATTTCGCCATGATAGAGGGCGATGAAACCTACCACCACCCCAGCGACAATGTAGAAAACCTAAACCGAGACACCGCCTGGCAGTACCACCAAACCATGGTCGCCCTGGGGCAGCATTTCGGTTACACAAACCTCATCGATATTACCCACACCCAGCAGGCCCTCTATTTCCCGCTTCCCCTTATTGGCATTGTGGTGCTACCCGGCTGGCTGGGCCTGGTGCTGGGCTTTGCACCACTGTCCCTGGCCCTGCTGTGCGCCGTGCTCACCGCCCGCCGCAAAGAGCAACGCCACAAGGCCCTGCACATCACCGGCCTTGTGCTGCTGGGCATAGTTCCGGCCGCCATAACGGTGTTCTTCTTCGCGGGCAGCTATATGTTCTCTCTGCCCGCCATATTGTTCCTGCTGGCGGGCCTATGGCTGGATTCTGCCAAGGGAAAAGCGGCCTACGGTGGGTTTGTGCTGCTGGCCCTCACCCTATTCCTCTGCGGGGTGTTGTACGCACCGCTGGCGTTTCTGGTACACACCGCCCTTAAAATCTGGTACGCCACCGCCCTGTTGGCTCTTTTGCCCCTTATTCCCGCGGTTTTCTACGGGGCCAAAGCGGTGCGGCGGCTGTAAAAAAACAGCAGCCGTACACCTTGCCGCCGCCCCAGCCGTTTTCTCCGCCCAGGCTTTGCGGCATTCCCAGCCGCCCTCGTTCAGGGAAACCCAGAGGGCCAAAAACATCCGCCCTGGAATAGGGACGCAGTGCAACGAAACCAAAAATCGCGCAAGGTCGCCTGCATCGCCTATGTAACCACCGCGCGGTTTTGCAGATGCGGCCGCCATGCGCACATTTTTGACTAGCTGGGCCGCCCTCGTTCAGGGGGCGGTTTTTTGTCCCCCTCCCCACCCCTTTTGTAGGTTTGTCAAACATATTGGACAGTT
>CAYYLW010000049.1:0-16738 GCA_964472465.1 uncultured Oscillospiraceae bacterium
TTGTCAAATTTCAAATCGCTTATTTTGAGCATCTCGTCTCCTCCGCTTCTCTACAAGGGCTGCTGATAAACAAAGCCCCCTACACAATACGCATGGGTATGCCGCGCTGCTGCAAAAATGTTTTCAAGGCGGGAATTTCCACCTCTTTAAAATGAAAGATGGAGGCCGCCAGCCCCGCGTCCATGCCCGGCAGGGCAAACAGGTCGGCAAAATCCTCCTGCTTGCCCGCCCCGCCCGAGGCGATGATGGGCAGCGGCACCGCCTCGGCAATGGCCGCCAGCAGCTCTAAATCAAAACCGTTCTTCACACCATCGGTGTCCATGCTGTTGATGACCAGCTCACCCGCGCCCAGGGCCGCGCCGCGTTTGGCCCACTCCACGGCCTCTAGGCCGGTGTCCTCCCGGCCGCCCTTGGCAAACACATGGAAAGCGCCGTCCACCCGCTTCACATCCATCGAGAGCACCACACACTGGCTGCCGTAGCGCTTGGCCCCCTCCTCCATGATTTCCGGGCGGGCGATGGCGCCCGAATTCACGCTCACCTTGTCGGCCCCGCATTTCAGCACCCGGTCAAAATCCTCCACGCTGCGGATGGCCCCCCCCACCGTGAGGGGGATAAACACCTCGGCGGCGGTGCGGGTGAGGATGTCGGTAAACAGGCCCCGCCCTTCGGCCGAGGCGGTAATATCATAGAACACCAGTTCGTCGGCACCCTGCTGGTTGTAGTAGGCCGCCAGGGCCACCGGGTCTTCCACGTCCCGAAGCCCTTCAAAATTAACCCCTTTCACCACCCGGCCATCGCGGATGTCCAGGCAGGGGATGATGCGTTTTGCAATCACGGCTCTTGCCCCGCTTTCTGCCCTGCCACCCGCAGGGCCTCTTTTAAATCCACCGCACCGGTGTACAAGGCCTTGCCCACAATGGCCGCCTGTACCCCCATGTCCCGCAAAGCCACAATATCCCCCAGGCTGGACACCCCGCCCGAGGCCGTGATGGTAAGGCCGGGAATCTGCGAGAGTTGGCGGTAGATATCCAAATTGGTGCCCTGGCCCGCGCCATCGCGGGAGATATCGGTGTAGATGATATTCTCAACCCCTATCTCCCGCATCTCCCGGCAAAAAGACAGGCTGTCCGTCTCACTGGTGGCCAGCCAGCCCTCCACGGCCACCTTGCCACAGCGTGCGTCCACCCCCACGGCGATACGCGCGCCATAGCGCCGCACCATTTTTTTTGTGAAGGCCGGATCTTTGAGGGCGGAGGTGCCCAAAATAACCCGCCGTACCCCCATGGCAAAAGCCGCCTCCACGCTCTCCTCGCTGCGGATGCCGCCCCCCAGCTCCACCTCTAAGGCAGTGGTTTGGGTAATGGCCTGCACCGCCGCACCATTGCAGGGTTTTCCGGCCTTGGCGCCGTCCAAATCCACCAGGTGCAACTGGGTGGCCCCGGCCTGTTCAAACTGCTGGGCAAAGGCGGCAGGGTCGCTGCCGTAGGTCTCTTTTTGGGCATAGTCCCCCTGGAACAGGCGCACCACCTGCCCGTCTATCAAATCAATGGCCGGTAACAAAATCATCTTCACTCCGCCTTTGCAAAAGCCCGCAGGATTGCCAGCCCTGCCGCGCCACTTTTTTCTGGATGGAACTGGGTGCCAAACACATTCTCCCTTTGCACGGCAGCGGCCACCTGTACGCCGTATTCACTGCTGGCAACCACCGTGGCGTTTTCGCCGGGCACATAAAAACTGTGTACAAAATACACGGAATCCCCCTCGCGGGTATTGGCGAGAAGGGGCGAGGCCGGGCGGTTTAGATGCAGGGGGTTCCAGCCGATGTGGGGCACCTTGTAGGCAAAGCCCCCGGTGCGTAAATCTTCGGCCAGGCTGCGCACCTGCCCGGGCACAAACCCAAGCCCCCGGTGGCGGCCAAACTCATGGCTCTCCTCAAACAAAAGCTGCATACCCAGGCAGATGCCCAGCAGGGGTTTCCCCTTTTTTACCTCATCCGCCAGTGTCTCGCACAGGCCGCTGGCACGCAGTTTGGCCATGGCGTCCTCAAAAGCGCCCACACCGGGCAGTAGAATCCGCCCGGCCTCCCGCAGGTCCTGCGGGTTTTGGCTCACCAAAGTGTCCAGGCCCAAAGCCTGCAAAGAACAGCGCAGGCTGAACAGGTTGCCCACGCCATAATCCACAATCACTATCTTTCCTCGCACCTGGCCGCCCTCATTTCTTTTGATTCAAAATACTACGCATGGTCTGGGTGAAAAAATCCATTTCCTCTTCGCTGCCCACAGAAACACGCAGATATTCCCGCACACGGGGCTGCTGGAACCAGCGCACCAAAATGCCGGAATCCCGCAATTGCTGGAAAATACGCTCGGCCGAATGCTGCGGGTGGTAGATGAACATAAAATTGGCCTGGCTGGCGGTGCAAAGGAAGCCCATCTCGCGCAGCGCGTCCTGTGTTTTTTCTCGGGTGGCCACAATGCGGCTCACACAGTTTTTATAATAGGCTTTGTCCGCCAAAGAAGCGGCGGCGGCGGCCAGGGTCATGCTGTTCACATTGTAGGGGTTGAAACCATATTTCATCCGCCCCAGCCCCGCAATCAGTTCCGGGCTGCCCGCCGCATAACCCAGGCGCGCGCCCGCCAGGCCCCTGGCCTTGGAAAATGTACCCACCACCAGCAGGTTATCATACTGCTCCAGCAGCGGCACCGCGCTTTCGCCCCCAAAGGCGATGTAGGCCTCGTCCACCACCACCAGGTTACCGGGGTTCCAGCGCAAGATATTCTCGATGGTGGCCCGTGGCAGTGCCAGGCCGGTGGGGGAATTGGGGCTGGCAATGAAAATGGTGCGTCCCGCGCCGGTGTAGTCCAAGGGATTCAGGCTAAAATCCTCTTCCAATGGGATGATGCGGGCCTCCACATCATACATTTTAGCATATACGTGGTAAAAACCATAGGTGATGTCGGCAAAGGCCGCCCCACTTGGGCAGAAGCCCCAAAAACAAAAAGCCAAAATCTCATCGCTGCCGTTGGCCACAAACACCTGGCTGGGGGCCAGGCCCAAAAACTCGGCCAGGGGCTTGGCCACACTCTCACAGGAAATTTCTGGGTAGAGGTTCAGTTTTTCAGCCACACTGGCCACCGCCTGCCCCACCATAGGCGCGGGGGGGTAAGGGCTCTCATTGGTGTTCAGCTTCACCCATTTGCGCCCAGAGGGCTGCTCGCCCGGCACATAGGGGGCCACATCACGGAAACGGGGGGTAATATAACGTGACATACGGTTTATTTCTCCTCTTGCTGCTGTAGGCGAATGCGTACACTTTCGGCGTGGGCATGCAGCCCTTCCCGCTGGGCAAAGGCCTGCACCTTTTCGCCCGCCGCGGCCAGCGCCTCTTTAGAATAATACAGATAGCTGCTTTTTTTGATGAAATCATCCACCGAAAGCGGCGAATAGAACCGGGCGGTACCCGCCGTGGGCAGGGTGTGGTTGGGGCCCGCGAAATAATCCCCCAGCGCCTCGGGGGTGTGGTGGCCCAAAAAGATGCTGCCCGCGTTTTGCACCTGTGGCAACAGGGAAAACGGCTGGGCCACGCTCAGCTCCATATGCTCCGGCGCCAGGGCATTGGCGCAGGCCACCCCCTCCTCCATGCTGGCTGCCAGCAAAATTTTGCCGTTTGTACGCAGCGATTTTTCGGCTATCTCCCGGCGGGGCAGTTTCGCCAGTTGGCGGGGCAGTTCCTCTGCCACCGCTTTTGCCAGCGCCGCACTGGTGGTGATGAGCACCGCCGCCGCCAGTGGGTCATGCTCGGCCTGGCCCAGCATGTCTGCCGCCACCACCGCCGCATTGGCACTGTCGTCTGCCAGCACCAAAATATCGCTCGGCCCGGCAATCATATCAATATCCACCCTGCCGTACACCATTTTTTTGGCCGTGGCCACGTAGATGTTCCCAGGGCCCACAATTTTATCCACCCGGGGGATGCTTTCGGTGCCATAGGCCAGGGCCGCCACAGCCTGCGCGCCTCCCACCGTAAAGATATCCGTAACACCCGCAATACGCGCCGCCGCCAGCACGGCGGGGGGCAACTGGCCGTTTGTATCCGGCGGGCTCACCATTACAATCTGCTTCACCCCGGCAATTTGGGCGGGAATCACATCCATCAAAACGGTGCTGGGATAGGCCGCCGTGCCGCCCGGCACATACACCCCCACCCTGGCCAGCGCGGTGAGTTTCTGCCCCATCACAATACCGGGGGTATCCGCCTGTACAAAGCCCTGCCGCACCTGCCTTTGGTGGAAATTCCGAATGTTTTCGGCCGCCTCGCGCAGAATGCCCAAAAACGTCTCCCCCACCTCGCGGCAGGCGGCGTCAATCTCGGCCTCGCCCACCCGCAGGCAGGCGGGGCGCACCCCATCAAAACGCTCGGTATAGTTCAGCAAAGCCGCGTCACCGTTTAGGCGCACCTCTGCCAAGATATCAGCCACAGCCGCATCCACATTGGCCGCCTCTCCCCCCCGGCACTCCAAAATAGCCTGGGGGTCTATGTCCGCCACCTTTTGTATTTCTATCATAGCAGGCCCTCCAGCTTGCGCAGCAGTGTTTCAATTACATCCCCTTTGAACCGCCAAGCGGCCCGGTTGGCAATCAAGCGGGCGGAGGAAGGGGCCACCTCGGCCAGCACATCCAGGTTGTTTTCCCGCAGGGTGGAACCCGTTTCCACAATATCCACAATCACATCCGCCAGCCCGGTGATGGGGGCCAGTTCAATGGAGCCGTTCAGCTTGATAATCTCCACCGATTGGCTTTTTCCCGCATAGTACCGCCGGGTGACATTGGGGTATTTGCTGGCCACCCGCAGGGTAGCGGCAGGGTCGCCCGTAAAGCCGGGGTAGCCCGCCACCGCCAGGCGGCAAACACCCAGATGCAAATCCAGCAGTTCCAGCACCTCGGCGCCGCTTTCCAGCAACACATCTTTGCCCACCACCCCGATATCCGCCGCGCCATGCTCCACATAAATATCCACATCGGCAGGCTTCACCAGGAAATAGCGCACCCGGCTTTCGGGGTCCTCAAACACCAATTTGCGGCTTTTTTCCGCAAGGCCCCGGCAGGGTAGTCCAGCCTTTTCAAACAGGGCATACACCTGCTGGCCCAGCCGCCCTTTGGGCAGTGCCACGTTTAAATATCCGTCACGGGCGGTCTTGTTCCCCTGGCCTTCAGCCTCCAGCCCGCCCAGCACGCTGAGATACAGGGCAAAACCCAGCGCCCCCTGCCGCTTGCCAAAGCGGCGCATCAGGTTATCGTAGCGCCCGCCAGAGAGTACCGCCCCCGGCACCCCCTGCACAAAGCCCTGGAAGATGAGGCCATTATAATAATCGATGTCATTTAGGGTGGAAAAATCCAGCCGAAGTTCCACACCGGGCACTTCGCCCAGCGCCTGGCCCAAAGCCTCCAGCTCAGCCAGGGGTTGCTGCGCATCTGCAACGCCGTCGGCCAGGGCCTTGGCTGTTTGCAGCGCCTGCCCCACCGGGCCGGAAAGCGCCGCCAGGGCGGCCAGTTTTTCCGCCGTCTCCTGGCTTAAACCGGCGGCCTGGGCCGCCTGACGCATGCCATGGGGGCTTTTCTCCTGTAGAGCCGCCAGGGCATCTTCCCGCAGTTCACTGCCGCCAAAGGGGGCCAGCATCGCCTCGATATACCCCATGTGGGAAAGGTCCAGCGCCGCGGTGCCAATTTGCCCCAGGCTCTCGGCGGCCAGGCGCAACACCTCCGCTTCGCTTTCGGGCCCTTCCGCCCCAATAAATTCCAGCCCCATCTGGTGAATTTCTCGATACTCCCCGCTTTGGCGGCTACGGCGGTATACGTTCTCGTTGTAGTACACCCGGCGCACCTCACCGTCCGGGGTGTTTTTCACCAGTGGCAGGGTTAGGTCTGGCTTTAAGGCCATCAGGCGCCCGTCGGCCCCGGTAAACGAAATAATATCCGCCCCTTTTAAGAAGGAACGGTTTTGCATGTACAGGTCATATTCCTCAAAACTGCCCAGGCGGAACAGCCGGTAACCCCGCTGTTCAAATAGGGCCCGTAGCCGAAGCGCAGCTTCTTCCTCCCGCCGCAGTCCCGGCAGCGCAAAATTCAAAGTCTCCATCCTATCCTCCTGTACCCAGTGGCAGGCTGTGCCGCACCACCTGGCCCTATCTTTTGTATTGTACCATATAGCGGCGGGGCACCACCAGCCATTTTGCCTTTCCCGTCGTGTTTTTCTTTTGGATTCACTACCATTATAGAACGCTTTCTTAGTTTAGTCAAGTAAATTCAGAAAGCATTCTTAGCCTGTGGTGGTGCCAAACACAAACTCCCCCCAGGATTGTAGTTACAAACCTACAGTCCTGGGGGGATTCTTGCCTAACTATTATAGCGTGGGCCCTTCGTAAACCAGGGGGATAACCCAAACCATCCCCTTTTCAAACTACTCCAGCACCAAGCTGGGCGGCGCATAGGCACGGGTTTTCAGCTCTTGGTCAAACTGGTACATCGCCTTGGGGTCTTGGCCAAACAGTTCATACTTTTTAATCAAATCCCCCACATTTTTTTCCTCTTCGCCCTGTTCTTTGATGAACCAGCTTAGGAATTCAATGGTGCGATAATCCTGGTCCTCCATGGCAACCCCGTAGATGGCATTGATGGAAGCCGTCACCAGCTTTTCGTGCGCCAGCGCCATGTGCAGCGGTACGTCGAAGCCACCATAGGTTTCCGCCGGCGCTTCAATGGGCAGCAACTTGATTTTGCTATCGTTGTTCAGCAGGTAGGTACGGAACAGCATGGCATGGTCCATCTCCTCCTGCGCCTGCACATAAAACCAGTTTTCAAACCCCTCTAGGCCTTGGTCGCTATAGAAATTTGCCATATCCAAATACAGATAGGCGGAATACAGTTCTTTTTGAATCTGTTGGTTCAAAAGACCAGCCACTTTATCGTTCATGCCATCCACTCCTTTTTCACTGCGTTCTTCCTATAACTTGGCCCGCCAGTTACAAAAAAAGCGGTGGGCGCTTCAGATAATTAGGCTTTGCCTTCCATCTTCCATAGGCCATGCAGGTTGCAATATTCATACACCTCATAGGGGCCCGCTTCCACTGTGAAACTGGCTTTCGGGGCCGCGCCGGGTTTCAGTTTTGCATACTGTACCTTATCACCCTGCACCACCAAAATGGTTTGGATATAGTGCTCTTCCGTCATGGGGTGTTCCACGGCGCCAATGGTCACGTTCAGCAGTAGGCCTTGGGCCTCCACAGCGGGCACGTGTTTTTCCAAAGCGGCATCTGTAACACCTGCTTCAAGCACCATCATAGGCTCCCCGCAGCATACCAGGGGTACCCCCGCATCATAGGGCTGCACCGCAATATTTCCACAATGTTTACATCTTAAAATTTTCATAAGTTACCTCTCCTTTACGTTACAATGAAAGTGCTCTTCTACAACCTATTTGCAAGCCACACCGGTGGCTTTGCCAACCGTCATATTCGCCGTCATGTTTTGGCGCAAGCGCTGGGCACAGGCCAATTTCATAGCGCCCTTGGGTGCGCTGGTTTTTGCGCAGGATAATTTATACAATTTTAGTATAAGACAAATCTTTGGAAATGTCAAACACTTTTCGTAAATACAGCGATACTGAATATATCACACGACTTTTACACCACTTTTCGCACTCTTTGGCGCAGTTTTCTCCTTTTTTGCCTTGCACGCCACACACAGGCATGCTATACTATTGTGACACTATGTGAGGTCAATATTATACTGATACTGCGAAGATATCATGGAGAAAAATGACGAAACATAAAAAACGGAATAATCCAGCCTTATTGCTGGTTATCATTGTAGATTTGATTCTGCTGATTTCCATCCTTCTTTTAATGAGTTATGTACAGTTCTTACTGGAAAAAGACATACGCATTAACCTGACGGAAATTGTAACGCAGAACAAAGACGTGATTACCAGCCGTCTCAAGCTGGAACTCAATAACATGGATATGACCTCCCGGCAACTAGCAGAGCGTTTTGCCGCTGCGGAGGACAAAAGCCAGGAAAGCTACAAAACCATCTTCCTTGACTATGTTTCCCAGCAGGAAAACGCTTCCTACTCCTGGGCTAACGCCGAAGGCGTGGCTGTTTTTCCCGGCGGAAAAGTAGTGGATATATCGGGCCGCCGGTATTTTCGCCTGGCGATGGACGGCATTCAAAACATCTCTGAGCGCACCGTTTCCCGCCTAACAGGGGAAGATATTTTTGTCATCAGTGTGCCGCTGAAAATAGGCGATGAAGTGGTAGGCACCGTACAGCAGCAATACACCCCCGAAGAGATGTATAATCTTTGTGCCATCTCCCTGTATTCAGAGCAAGGGAACATCTACATCATCAATAGTGACGGTTACATTCTCATCAGTTCACAAAACGGCAACTATGATTTGGAATCCGACAATTTGTACCGGATGATTTATCTAACCGACCCCAAGGTTTCCAAAACACTGGAAGCTGATATTCAAGTTGGCGACAGTGGATTTTTTGAGACCGCCATCAACGGCGAAAAAACCTTCTCTGCCTATACACCTATTGAAGAGGTGTATGACTGGTTTCTCATTTCCAGTGTTGCCACCAGCGCCGTTTCGGCCAATGCCAACATTGTCATCAAGTTATTCTATTGCATTCTGCTGGTGCTGGTGGTGCTGTTCAGCTTTAGTATGTTCTACTTCCTGCGTATGAAGAAAAAACAACAAATTGCCTTGGAAAAATTGGCCTTTGAGGACGATGTGACCGGCGGCGACACCTATACAAAGTTTGCTGTAAGATGGGAAGAAACCCTGCAACACCAACCAGAGGGCGAATACGCCCTGCTGGCGCTCGACATTGATAATTTCAAATACATCAACAGTTTCTATGGCTTTGAAACGGGTGATAACGCCCTGTGCAGTTTATACCAGCGTTACCACGCCAAACTGAAAGATGGCGAATTCATGGCCCGCATTTCGGGCGACCATTTTGTGGTGCTGCTGAAAGATGCCAGCCAGAAACGGCTGAGCACTTTCTTCGAACCGGAAATGTTTGTGGACGGTATCAAGATTTACGTCTCTGCCGGGCTTTACCCCATTAAAGACCCCCAGGAAACCATCAATTTGATGATGGATAAGGCCAACATGGCGGTGCGCCACACCAAGAACAAACAGCAGAAAGTGGTGGCTGTTTATTCTGAAGTGGACGACCAAAAGATGATTTTCAACGAACAACTGAAACGTTCGATGGAACTGGCCATCGCCCGGGACGAAATTCTCCCCTATTTCCAGCCTAAGGTGGACGTATTCACCCAGGAACTGGTAGGCGCCGAAGCGCTTGCTCGCTGGGAAACCCAGGACGGCGCGCTTGTACCCCCGGGCACCTTCATTCCCTTATGTGAGGAGACCGGCCTCATTACCGTGCTGGACACCATCATCTTCGAAAAAACCTTGCAGTTCCTACGCAAAAACCTGGATGCCGGCGTAGACTGTGTGCCCATTTCCGTCAACTTCTCCCGTCGCCACCTGTTTGACAAGAACTTCCTAGAGGTGATTTTGACAAAACTGGCGGAGTATCAGGTGCCCGCAAGCCTAATTGAGTTGGAACTAACCGAGACTATTTTCTTCGATAACTATCAAAACATCAATAATTTCATCAGTGAACTGCACAAACACGGTTTCAAGGTTTCGATGGATGATTTTGGCAGCGGCTACTCTTCGCTGAACATGTTACAGGATGTAAATATCGATGTGTTAAAAATAGACCGTGGCTTTTTGCGCGGCACGGCCGACAGCGAGCGGCAAAAGGCCGTGTTTGGGGCCATTGTACAAATGGCCAAAAAGCTGGACATCAAAGTGGTGGTGGAGGGCGTGGAATTCCCTGAAAATGTGGCGCTGCTGAAAGAATTTGACTGCCGTATTGCCCAGGGCTTCTACTATGCAAAACCCATGAACCAAAAAGCGTTTGGCAAGGTATGCCGGGAGGGAATACTGGGATGAGAAATTGGATGAAGCGGGGGGCCTGCCTGCTGTGTGTATTGGTGCTGGGCCTTTCCCTGTTGCCTGGTTGCGGTGGCAATAAGCAGGTGCGGATAGGTGTTTCCATGGGGGTGGGCCCGGCCGAGCGCTGGGACAAGGAAAAAGCCTTCATGGAGGCCAAAGCGGCCGAGATGGGACTAGAAATAGAGGTGCGGCTTAACCGCAGCGATGAACCCCAAACCTACAAAGAGGACTGCATAGAAATGATAGACAGCGGCATAGATGTGCTGATTCTTACCCCACGGGACGTGAACGATGTGGCGGATGTGATGGCCTATGCCAAGGAAAAGAAGGTACCTGTGATCAGCTACGCACGGGCAGCCCAAAGCGAGGATATAACCCTGTTTGTGGGCTACGACAACAGCCGTATTGGCCAGCGGCAGGGGCAGTACCTTTCTGAACTTGTGTTCAGCGGAGACTATATTTTGCTGCGGGGCGACCCCAACGACAGCAATGCCGGGCTTCTGTATGAGGGCGCCATGCGCTATATTGAACCTTTGGGCGATAGCATCAACATTCTTCTAGACGCCCCTGTACCAGGATGGTCACCTGAGGAAGCAAAAACCCTGGTGCTGGACGCCGTGAAAGCCAACGGCAACCAGGTGGACGCCATTCTGGCCCCGAACGATAAAATTGCCGGCGCCTGCGCCGAAGCCTTGGCTGAACTGGGGGTCACCCAGCCGGTGGTCATCACCGGGATGGATGCAGAACTGAGCGCAGCCCAGCGTATTGCACAGGGCACACAGGACATCACCTTCTATATGGCGCTGAAAGAACTGGCCGATACGGCCGTCATCGAAGCCCACAACTTGGCAACCGGTAAAGAGACGGGGGCCAACGCCGAATTGCCCCTTGACGCAGGCGGGTTTGTAAGCGCAAACTTGCTAACGGGGGAATTGGTGACGAAAGAAAACCTGAACCGCGTACTGATAGACGGCGGTGTATATGCCCACGAGGACGTGTATGGCGCGGCCGCCTAAGAAAAGGCGGAAAGATTGTGCGGTATGTCTCTTGTGGTTTAAAGCCAGATGGCCTATACTAAAATCATTATAAATACCAGCTGTGCAGGGCTACCTTTTGCCCAAAAAACGTAGCGGTCATACTCAAGTAAGGTAGCCGCCGTATACCAGCCGGTTTGTTTGCAACTGCAAAACAAAACGGAGGTGTATACGGTGGCTTTTTCTTTGCTTTTCCAAAATATTCACAGCTTGGTGAGTTGTAACCACCAAGACGAGATTCTTCACGGGGTAAATCTGCTGGCTCGCGATGGAGAGATTGTGTATATCGGGCCCGAGGCACAAACGGCCGACGAGGTGGTGGACGCCTCCTCTATGGCCGTGTATCCCGGGCTAATCAATACACACCATCACCTGTACCAAACCTTTAGCAGGAACATCCCCGCGCTGCAAAATCTAGAGTTGTTCGGCTGGCTAAAAGCCAGCTATCAAATCTGGAAAAACCTGAATGAGGACACTGTATATTACAGTTCCCTCACCGGCCTGGGCGAGCTTTTAAAAGGCGGCTGTACCACCTGTGCCGACCACCACTATGTATTCCCAAAGGGGGCAAGTGGCATCACGGCGGCCCAGTTCCGGGCTGCGGAAGATTTGGGCATTCGCCTGCACGCGGCACGCGGTAGCATGGACCGTAGTGAGAAAGATGGCGGCCTGCCGCCAGATAGCGTGGTGCAGACCATCGATGAAATATTACGGGCAGGCGAAGAGGCGGTAGCTGCCTTTCACGACCCCGGCCGTTTCTCCATGCGCCAGGTGATGCTAGCGCCCTGCTCCCCTTTCAGTGTGAGCGCCGACTTGATGCGAGAAAGCGCCAAGCAGGCACGTGCACTGGGTGTGCGGCTACACACCCACCTGGCCGAAACCCAGGATGAAGAACGCTATACCCTAGAGACAGTGGGTATGCGCCCACTGGCCTACATGGAACAGTTGGGCTGGCTGGGCCAGGATGTCTGGTTTGCCCATGGCATTCACTTTAACGACGAAGAACTGCGCCTGCTGGCCAGTACGGGCACCGGCGTGGCCCATTGCCCCATCAGCAATATGAAGCTCTCCTCCGGTGTGGCGCGCATTCCCGAAATGCTCCGCTTGGGTGTTCCGGCGGGCCTTGCCGTGGATGGTTCTGCCAGCAACGATGGCAGCAACCTGTTGGAAGAGCTGCGGGTGGGCTACCTGTTGCACCGGCTTAGCAGCAGTTCGGTCGCCCCCACCGGCTACGATATGCTAAAGATGGCCACCCGTGGCAGCGCTGCCCTTCTGGGCCGCACGGATATTGGGCACCTGGATGTGGGCATGGCGGCAGACTGGTTCTCCATCCGCCTAGACGGCATCGAGCAAAACGGCGCCACACTGGACCCCGCCGCCCTGCTGGGCACAGTGGGCTATAAGGGCAGCGTGGATAGCACCGTGATCAATGGCCGCATTGTGCAGCGCCGTGGCCTGTTGCAAAACATGGATGAGGCCCGCATTGTGCGGGAGTCTCAGCCCGTGTTGGGGCGTTTCCTGGCCCGCTATCTTTAAGGCCTCGTTTCCTTTGTATACAGTGCCCCCCGCCGCAGGCCGTGCACCTGTGGCGGGGGGTATTTTCGGTTTATTCCCGCCTCGCAAGCGTGGGGAAAACTGGCGGCTGGGCCGTCTATACGATTGGCACCCAGCGGCCATCGTCATCGGCACTGCGTAGCATCGCATTGCAAATCTTTACAATCTGCGCACCCGCAGTAAAATCCGGGTAAGCCGGAAGAGGCGTTTGTACGCCGCTTTCTACGGCCTGATAGTACAGTTTTACCAGGCTGCGAAAGGTATCGGCAAACCCATTGCCAAAACCAAACACCTCGGTGTTCACGCCTCCACCTTTCATGGCGGTGTGCAGCATGTTATTTTCCTCGCTATTCCACCAGAGGTTTTGTGTTTCTCCCGTCACCTCCAAAGAGATGCGGTTGATGCGCCCCTGCGATACCTCGGAGAGGGTCACGGAGCCAATGGCCCCATCCTCAAACTGGAGGTTTACACAGGCGGTGTCCTCCGAAATCACCTCAATGGTCTCTTTGGCCTCGCGTGTGCCCAGCGGGTACATATGGCCATCCTCCACCAGGCGCACAGGGTTATACCGCCCAAACAGGGCGCTAACCGCACATATGTTTTTGCCGGAAATATACTGTGCAATATCTGCCCAGTGCGAGCCAATTTCTGTTACAGCCCGCATCCGCCCTGCTAGCTTTGGGTTGTACCGCCAATCCAGCGGCGCGGGAAACGCATTGAACTCCTGCAAATAACTACCATGTATCAGCATCACAGGGCCAAAACCGGGCGAGGCAACCACCCCGCGTGCTTTCTGGCAGGCCATGTGAAACCGTACATTGAAATTGACGGCACAGATACAGCCTTTCTCCTGGGCCAGCTTGGCCAGTTGGTCTGCCTCTTGGTCGTCAAAACACAAGGGTTTTTCGCAAAGTACATGCTTTTTGTGCTCCAGCAGCCGGCTTACCATCTCAAAATGTAGGCTGGGCGGAGAGCAGACATGCACTGTGTCAATCTCGGGAGCAAACAGCAACTCCGGATTGGTGCCATAGGCGGGAATATGCCAGCGCTGGGCAAACGCCTGTGCTTTTTCCTCTGTTACGTCCACGGCAGCCATTAGGTCTATACCCGCAGCCTTCAGTGCCTCCGCATGTGTGTTGGCAATATTGCCCGCTCCCCAAATTGCAGCTCTCATAGCTAGTCTCCACCTTCTACTTCATATGGTGATACTGCATGCGGCCCGCAGCACGGGTCACCTCAGCCTGTACCGCCGACCCAATTTTTTGCAAAGCCGGGGTATTGTATGATACTACCACCCCCGCCCCCGTTTTACAACATCCATTTCACAGCACCCTGTTTTCTGGACGGGGAACCACCGCAAATTCACCACAGAAGTCCGTGCTACTTCTTGACTTAGAGGCTGCATATGTTACAATAGAAAAGCGGTGCGCGCACACGCTATTTCACTTTTTACCGCCAGGCTGCCCTGGCCGTACGACACCGCAGTATCCGGTTTGTTCCAAACCGAATTCTCATTTTCAGGGCTTTTGTCCACAGTGCGCCAGCCGCAATGCCGCGCCTCTGCATTTCCGCAAGGCCTCTCTTCCGCAGGAAAGAACAGCGGCTTTTCAGCGCATGCCGCCGAGCGGCCCTGGGCTGTATTTTGTATTCAAAAGCCAGATACGCGCCAATAGCTCAGTAGGATAGAGCATCTGCCTTCTAAACCGTGGGTCGAGCAGCTGTTTTTTGGCAAGTCCCAAAATCAAAATTTCATATACGCGCCTGTAGCTCAGTCGGATAGAGCACGTGCCTTCTAAGCATGGGGCCAGGGGTTCGAATCCCTTCAGGCGCGCCAATCGGTAGAATTTTTATTGTTCTACCGATTTTTTATTTCTATTCCCCACTCCAGACTTTTTGCCCTCGGCTCTTCGGTAAAAAGAGCGCATTCCCGTTTTGTGTTCGCCAGAGATGCCAAAAAATGAACTTTGATTTGCTAATAGACACCCTCTTGGAAGACCCTTTTGGTGGGTGAAATTAGCAGTTTTGCTAATAGGCCATTTTTTCACTTTTCGTTTGCCGGGCTTTTGCTAATACAGTTTTTATCTGGATGAGGCTTGCAATCCTATCAAAACTTGCAAAATTTGAGGGTTCTGTTTTAGGAACTCCAACGCTTGTTCTTCTTCCCCTATCTGCTGCGCTGCCGCTTCGGGCTCACTTTGGGCCTCTACCCCAAAGAACCGTTCGTTGAACAGCTTGGTCTGTTGGCGGCGGTGGGAGTCTATGGGATGGGAATATCTATCCAGCACCATTTTGGCCTCTTTGTGGCCCGAATCGGCCTGCACAGACTTCACATCACCATTGCTCCAAAGCAGTTTGTAGGTGATGCTGGTGTGGCGAAGTGTATGGAATTCCACATCCCGCAATCCGTGCCCGGTTATCAACTTGCGGAAGGCACTGCCAATTGTATGCCCTTCATGGGGCCTCCCATTGGGCTGTGCAATCACCAGGTTGTAATCCTCATAGTATTCACCAAACAAGGCCTTGTCGGCTTCCTGCACAGCCTTAAGTCTGAGCAAAATCTGGGCGCAATAGTCCGGTATCCAAATCTGCCGTACACTGCTCTCTGTTTTGGTTGTTTTCAATACCAGGCGGGAACTGCAATTGGGCATTACCGGCTTTATCACCGTGCTGACACCCTTGTTATCCAGCGCCTCCATGGCCGACAGACTTACACGTTCCAGGCACTTGTCCACGGTTAGCCAGGAAGAGTTGCTGTGGGCACTTTCTTCCGTGAGGTACACATTGTCCCAAGTGAGGCCAGTAATCTCACCAATACGCATTGTGGTTGATACAGAGAGGTGCATACACACCAGCAGAATAAGATTGTCGCAGAAACTGGCGGCCTTCTCATACTCCTCTTTGCTCCAGCAACTGCGATTCCGAGTGGTCGGCTTTTCGAGCACACAGTTATCCGCAGGGTTTTTACCCACCTCTCCCCAAATAACCGCCTGCCGAAATGCAGGACGCAAAATATTATGCACTTCCCAAATGGTTCGCGGGGAGATATTACCATTGTCTGTATGCCCATATTTACATGCTGCTTTGGTTTTTGATAGACGGTCATAGAACTCATCCAGTGTTCTGGTGGTCACCTTGGTGATGTTCAAATCACCAATATAGGGCGTGATATAGTTTTCTATCTTTCGCTGTTTGTCAGTGTAAGTACTCAACGCCCATTTTTTCTTGCCCACAAGACAAACATAGTCCGCCAACAAACCAGCAACCGTCTTTGTGGTGGGCGCAATGAATAGATTGTTTTCCTGCTGAAACTCCACCTCTGCTTTACGTTTGCGGGCCGCAGCGACGCTGTCCATGGTTTCCCACTTTTGCTGCTTGTTACCTTGCTCATCCGTATAATAATATACTACGGTATACTTGTTTCCTCGTTTTACGATGGATGCCATGTCAATCACTCCTTTGATTCATCATTGCCTTTAGCCATTCCTCAAAAGAGTGTTTCGATATGCGAATGGTTGTGCCAATTCTTACGATATTAAAGCATCCCTCCCCTACCAACCGGTAAACAGACTTGCGGCTTACGTCCAAAATATTTGCCACATCGTTCACGGTATAAAAGGATTTTTCTGTGACTACATTTCGAAGGGTGGTAAGATTCAATTGGTGTGAAAGCTGCATTGACTGCCCTCCTTTCCTCTCGGCCCTTCGCAAATATATCACAGGTATATTATATAGAAGGGCCTGCTAAACGTCTATACTGCCGTATATCAGGGTGAAACGGTTTGTGTTATTTGTTAGATGTACAATTTTTGATATATCGTACCAACATCATTTTAGTGATATTTGTAGTTGGCCACTTTAACGTTTTCAAATAGACCACGCCGCCCAAACAGTTGGAATGAATCCTCCCACCTGGACGGCGTGGTAATTGTAAAAAATATATATGAATGTATGCTGTATTTGCTACGCTTCCCCAGCACGGCCCAAAAAGAGCCGGGTGCATTTCAGGCGCGGCCGGCATAGCCACATCCCAGCCCCACCTGTACCGCTGTTTTGCAAAAACTGGCGCATACGGCAGGGGCTCCCCCCTATCTGCGGGAGGTCTTGCGAGGG
>CAYYLW010000050.1:0-16631 GCA_964472465.1 uncultured Oscillospiraceae bacterium
ACCGCAGCCGGGGCGAGCAAGGCCCCTGGACGGACGTGTATGCCCTGGCGGCCAGCTTTTACAAGATGCTGACCGGGCAAACCCCGCCGGACAGTATGGAGCGCGCTATACAGGATGAGCTGAAAGAGCCCTCCAAACTGGGGGCGGAGCTGCCCCAAAGCGCGGAGAATGCCATTTTAAACGCCCTGTGCGTGCGCAAGGCCGACCGCACCAAAACCGTCACCGATTTTAAAAACGCCCTGCTGAGCGATGGGGTGGAGCGGGTGAAGGTGAAACCGCGGAAAGCCAGCACCTCCCGCGTGCCGGTGGGCGCGCGGGTGGCCATAGCGGCCAGTGCGGGCATTTTGGTGCTACTGGGGTTGTTCACGGCGGCGGGGGGCTTTGGCACGGGGGGCATCATAGGCGGTACCAAGCTGGAGGATACCTATGGTTCCGCCTCCCGCTCGGGCTTTGTCACCGTGCCGCCGCTGGCGGGGAAAACGCGGGAGGAGGCCGAAAAAACCCTGGCGGCACTGGGCCTTAGCTTGGAAGAAGAGGGCTACCAGTTCACCGACACCCCGCTGGATTCCCCCAAAATTGTAAGCCAAACCCCCAGCGCGGGCGGCCAGGTGGAGGAGGGCGGCGCGGTGAAGGCAATGCTGAACATGGGGGAGTTTGTGGGCGCCATGGAAAAGGGGCTGGTGCCCTCTATCACGGGGCTATCTGTTGTGGAGGCGGTAGGTGTTTTGGAACAGTGGGAGTTCCGGGGCCCCTACCACAGTTTCCAATATGTGTATTCCGACGCAGACAGGCTGGGCCGGGTAACCGGGGTGGAGCTTTATGTAGACCCGGACGACCCGGGCTACCAAAGTTACCGCATCCTGGTGGGTTGCGGGCCGGATGATGCCCCCGCCCCCTATGGCGCGCTTCGCTTTGCTTTACTGGAAAGATATGGAGACATCCGCTTTGTCATCGCCAGCCCCCGGCAAGAGCAAGAAATAAATATGAGGCACAGGCTAGCGGTGTCGCAGGATGGGGGGGCCAGCTACCGCCCGCTGGAACTCGACCAATACTATGGCACGGGCTACCATATGGGCGAGGGGAATGAAAATTCCCCCTATTACGGAAGTATCTCCCTGGTGGATAAGCTGAGTTTACAATACCCCGAGATGGCGGGAAAGGATTTGCTTTTCCGCCTGGAACGGTATGACGATGATAGGGGAGAAGTGGTGGATGCCTACGATATTCCCCAAACCTTCCGCATGGAGTATACCAAGAAGGATACCCAGGTGGAGGCCGTGGAGCTGATAGACGAGGAAGAGGCCGAGGCCCTGTATGAGGAGGGGCGGTTTGGACAATCCAACGGGAACATCAAGCGTTTTTTTGAAGAGGAAACAGAAGAAGAGAAGCAAATGGATATGGAATATAATGCGTTTGTGCGTATCAAAGGGAATTTTACCGCAAGTGGTTATAGTCATTATGGAACAGAACTGGTAGATTTCAGTGGTTCCAGCCAGTTTTACCTGAATTCCGCAGAGTGTACCAAGGATGGAGAACTGCTGGCCATGGTGCGCCGCCCCCAGTTTACCGAGGGGGATTACCGGTTGATTGTACAAAGCCGTGAGGAAACCAGAACCATGGACACCGCGGGAAATGTGCTGGTGGAGGTGGCCCGGCCCGCCATGACGAGCGATTTACCCGAGGGGATTGTGTATGAGTATTTGTATTGAGGCCGGTTCCCCAAAATGTCAAGGAGGAGAGCATGAAACGAACAAAATACCTGGCGCTGGTTTTGGCGGCGCTTTTGTGTATAGCGCTGAGCGGCTGCGAGCAAATTGCCTACAATTTGCTAGAGGGGGTACAGCAATCGATTATGGGGGGGTCATCGTCAGCGCCAGAGGAAACCAGCGAAGCAGGCCGGAGCGCGGCCACCCCGGCGGTTCCCAGCGTAGCCCCCTGGTATCCTGCGCCCACCAGCCAGCCCGATAGTGTGTTGCCCCCTGAGATGACGGATATACAAGGCTATATACCCATGATACAACTTGTGGGGATGGAAAATGAGGCGCTAAAAGTGATTGGCGAAGAGGCGGATGTCCACAGCGAAATTTACTTGGGTGGCACCCCCGTGGTGGTGGTGACGGATGAAGACGGCACCCTTTTTATTGTGTTCTGGCTGGCGGGGGACTATGATGCCATGATGCAGGCCTGGGAGCAGGCGGAACGCCCTTCTGCGCAAGATATGCCCGCTTACAACTGCTTTCCCGATGATTTTACCATCGACAGAATTACCTGCTTTGGTGACTATGACTATATGTATGACCTGTTTGGCGTAAGCTACGCAAGCCCCGATGAGATTGCCGCGGTGACAGGGGCTTCCTATACGGAAAACTATGTACCGGCCACCACGGGCGAGGGAATGGAAATGGGCTATGATATGGACACCTATGAGTATATCTACAACCTGTCCGGCGGCACCATTTTGGCCCGTTATGATGGTGGCGGCGAAGCGGTGAATGTAGAGTTTTATTAATGAGAATGCACCGTACGTGGCATACACGCTGGCATATTCCTCCACTTTGCTTTTGCCTGCGTTGGCGCTGTGTATCATATGGAAATGGGCGCTTATAGCCCGCCATGGCAAGCCAAAGAAAAGCCCGCACTTTGTAAAGCGCGGGCTTTTTCTTTCTATATTGTGGGTGGCTTGGCAAGGACGGGGCTAAAAATGAAGTGCCGCGGTTTGGCGGCCCGCGTCCATTTCAAAAAGCAGGGCATCCGCCTGGCTTTGGTGGTGTAGCACCTGGCCGCCCTCGACCTTGGTGGGTCCGCCTACCCCATGTATTTCTAGCAGGTGCCGCAGCGGAAGGCTGCCTTCCAGGCAAAACACAAGGCGGTTATTTTGCCACTCGGCGCGCAGGCGCACGGGGCTTTCCAGCCCCAGTACCTCCGCTTCCATGGGCCCGGCTGCGGGCAGTACCTTCCAGCGTAGGCAGGTGTCGGGTGTTTCGTCCACATGGTTTTTTGGCTCCACCAAGGGCAGTATGCTGCCAAAGCGCACAAAGAGGGGAAGCACGGTGAGGGGTACGGGGTAATCCAGCCAGCGGCCCCCTTCCAGAATTTCTTCGGTGTGCCAATCCAGCCAGCGGCCTTTGGGCAGATAGAGGCGGCGGCAGGGTTTTGTATCGAACACCCCGGCCACCAGCAGGCTGCGTCCCAGCATGTATTGGTCGTCTATGGCCTGTACGGTGGGGTCGCCGGGGAAATCCAGCACCAGATGGCGCATCATGGGCTGGCAGCTTTCGGCGGCGTGGTGCGCTTCGGTGTACAGATATTCTATCAGGCTGTACCGGATGGCGGCATAGTGGCGGTATACCTCCACGGCGGTTTCACCATAGTGCCAGGGCTCCCGCGGGGTGGTGCCGTGGAACCGCACATGGGAGGACAGCATGCCAAGCTGTACCCAGCGGATGTAGACGTCCTCGTCCGGCCGGCCGAAATAGCCCCCCACGTCGTGGCTCCAGAAGGGGAAGCCGGTGAGCCCCAGGGAGAGCCCCCCGCGCAGCGTGTCGTATAGTCCGTGGTAGTCGGAATCGGAATCTCCACCCCAGTACAGCGGGTAGCGCTGCCCGCCCGAAAAGGCGCTGCGCCCCCACACAAGAGCCTCTTTGCCGTGCACTTCTTCGCACACCTCATAGGCTGCCTGGTTATAGAGCAGGGGGTAGAGGTTGTGCATCTCGGCCCCGTCCACGGTTTTGTACAGGTAATCCTCGTCGGCGTTTTCGCCGAAATCGGTTTTGATAACGGCCACCCCGGCTTGCAGCAGGGCCCGCAGCTGCTGCTGGTACCAGGCCACGGCCTCGGGGTTTGAAAAATCCAGTACGCCCACGGGGTCGCCCTCGCGGGTTTTACCGGGGGGCGGGGCGGAAAAATAGCCCTTTTCCAGGCAGAAATCATATACCGGGGTGCCTTTATTTAGGTAGGGTAGCTGCCACAGAGACAGGCGGTAGCCCTGCTTTTGCATTTCGGCCATCATGCCCGCAGGGTCTGGGAAGCGGGCCTCATCGAAAATGAAATCGAAACCGTGGGTGGCCAGGCGGGTATAGTCCCAGTCCAGGTGCAGCACGTCGCAGGGCAGCTGGCGCTGGCGCAGTTCGCGGCAGGTGTCCTCTATTTCGGCGCGGCTGCGGTAGCAGTTTCGCCCCATCCACACGCCAAAACTCCACTTGGGCGGCACATGGAGGCACGGCCCGGTGAGGCGGCTATAACTTTGCAAAAGGCGGGGGTAGCTGGGGCCATATAGAAAGAAAAGGTCCAGCTGGTCGTCAAAACTGGAGATGGTGTGGGCTTTAAAGAAATAGCTGTTCATATCGAACAAGCTTTTTTTGGCGGAGTTTAAGTACAGCCCATAACCCGCATTGCTCATGAAAAAGGGGATATTTTTGTAGCTTTTGATGGTGGAGGCCCCCAGCGGGTTGATGGCCCAGATGAGCTTTTCCTCCCCGCGCTTGTTACCGGGGCTAAAACTCTCCCCAAAACCAAAAAAGGCCTCGTCGTAAGCGGTGCACACGGCTTCGGTGTAACACAGCGCCCCGGTGCTGTTCTGCCGCACATAGCCAAAGGGGTATACCTCAAAAGCGGGGTAGCTGCGCTGCACCTCCTCCGGCGTCAGGGTGCTTTCGGCCTCGTTTAGGCCGCGGCGGCGGTCGTTTGTGGTGGAGTGAAGGTCGTTGTTGTACTGGCAATATATCAGTTGCCCGCCTGCATACACAGAGAGGTGGAAAGGCTTTTTGCAGAGCCGCACTTCCAACACTCCGGCAGAAGCCGTGAGGGCGCTGCCACTGTCTTGCACCAGTAATTTGGCGGCGGGAGCGGGCACGCCTTGCAGCATGATGCGCTGCACCTCCTGCACGGTTTCGCCGCGCTGCAAACGCAGCCGCAGCATGTTGCCCTCCAAAAAGTCCAGCCGCAGGGCGGCGGGCTCGCTCTCGCCACGATTGATAAAATAGCGGTTCACCTGGTTGAAGCTGGAGCCCACGCTCTCTTTGCTGCAACAGGCGGCCCGGCACTGCAAAAACAGGCTGGCTCCCTCGGTGTGAAAATCCTCTATCTCGCTGATGGCATACACGGTGAGATCCATCTCAGACAAAAAGGTGGCGGCATATTGTTTGTATTCGGTTCTATCCTGCATGGTGTGCTCCTTTTTTGGCAAATGGCCGGGAAATGCCAATAAGGGGCGGTAATACCGCCCCTTGGCCCAGGGTTATAGCAGGCTGGCCTTGCCCGTACTTTTAAACAACTGTATTTTTTTGCGTACCAGTTCGCACATTTCGGCGTAGGGGCCATCGGTAAGTTGGTTTGCATATTTGGCGGCTGCCAAATCGGCAGCGGCGGTGGCGCGTATCACGGTGTCACTCAGTTCAGTGGCCACGTTGATTTTACTGATACCCGCCTCTGCGGCGGCGGCCAGCATCTCGTTTGGCGTGTAGGAAGAGCCGTGCAGCACCAGCGGCAGGGGCAAGCGCTTGGCCAGTTCTTGCAGCAGGGGAATATCCAAAGTGGGTGGGTTTTCGTAGCTGCCGTGGGCGGTGCCAATGGAGACGGCCAGAAAATCCACCCCGGTCTCTCTCCAGAAGGTTTGGGCCTCGTCCGGGTCTGTGAGGGCGGTGGCGTCGCCGCTGGTGCCTGCTTCGCCGCCACCCACATGGCCTATTTCACCCTCCACCGTCACGTCCAGGCCGGCGCATAGGTCCACCACGGCCTTTGTGGCGGCTATGTTTTCTGCCAGGGGCAGAGAGGAGCCGTCCAGCATCACCGAGGTGAGCCCGGCGGCAAGCGCCAGCCCCACCTGGGCCAGGGTCTCGCCGTGGTCCAGGTGTACGGCCACGGGCACACGGGCTTTTTTTGCCTCGGCCAGGGCGATGGCCGCCAGGGTGTCAATGCCGGGGTTTTGCTCAAAGCCGCTCCACACTTGCAGCATCACCGGGGCGTTTTCTGCCTCGGCGGCGGCCACAATGGCGCGGGCGCTCTCCATATTAAAGATGTTGAAGGAACCCACCGCAAAGCCTTGGGCACGGGCGGTTTCCAGCATTGTTTTTGGGGTACACAGGGGCATCTTGTCTCTCCTTTATCGGGTGTTGGCTTTTGGCAAGCGCCGGGCAGAATAGGTTTTGCCCGCGGCCCTTTTCTAGGCCAAAATCACCACGGTTTTCATCTCCGTCATTTCCTCTATGGCATATTTCGGGCCCTCTTTGCCCAGGCCGCTGTCCTTCACGCCGCCATAGGGCATATTGCCAAAGCGGAAACCACAGGTGCCCCCCACAATCACACTGCCGGTGTGAATTTTGGCGATGGCCTCCATGGCGGTGGAGAGGTTTTTCGTCATGATGGCGCCGTTTAGCCCGTAGCGGCTGTCATTCACCAGGCCGTAGGCCTCGGGCAGTGTGTCGAAGGGTTCCACGCACACCACAGGCCCAAAAATTTCATCTTTGCGCACTTTCATTTCGGCCTTTGTGCCGCACAGCACGGTGGGCCACACCAGGGCCTTCTCCCGTTTATTGCCGCACAGCACCTTCGCGCCGCCCGCTTGGGCCTCGGCAATCCAGTCCATCACACGCGCGGCCTCGCTCTCGGCAATCATGGGGCCAATGTTGGTGGCCTCATCGGCCGGGTTGCCCGCCACCAGGGCTTCGGCCAGCTGGGTGAAGCGTTTTAAGAAAGCGTCGTACACGCTGCGCTGTACAAACAGGCGTTGCAGGTGGATGCACACCTGGCCCGCGTTGCCAAAAGCGGCGTCCACGCAGGCGGTGGCGGCGGCCTCGATGTCAAAATCTTCGCACACTATGGTGGCGGAGTTTGACCCGAGCTCCATGGCGCATTTGCGCAGGCCAATCTCGCGGTGTAGCTGTTTGCCTACCTCCACGCTGCCCGTGAAGCTGTAAAATGCGATGTCTGGGTTTTGGGCCAGCAGCCCGCCAATTTGGGCCCCGCTGCCCGAAAGGTAGCTGAGGAAACCTTCCGGAACCCCTGCCTCCAGCATGATTTCGCACAGCTTGTAGCCGATGACGCTGGTGGCCCCGGCGGGTTTCAGCAGTACGGGGTTGCCTGCGGCCAGCGCGGGGGCCAGCTTGTGGGCCACCAGGTTCAGCGGGAAGTTGAAGGGGGTAATGGCCGCCACGATACCCACGGGTTCCCGCCGGGTGTAGCAGGTTTGGGTGTCCAGCCAGGGCACGGGGAAGCACACGGTTTCTCCGGTGAGGCGTTTGGCCTCCTCGGCCGCCTCGGTAAAGATGCCCAGGGTCCAGTCCACCTCGTTGTTTGCATCTTGCACGGTTTTGCCCGTTTCGGCAATCAGCACTTCGGCCAGTTCGGCTTTGCGCGCGGCCAGCAGCTCGGCGGTTTTCATCAGAATGGTATAGCGCTGGTTCACGTCAAAATAGGTGTTTTCAAAGGCGGTTTTGGCGGCCTGTACGGCGGCCAGTACCTCTGGCTCGCCCGCCAGGCTAATTTCGGCATAGGCTTCGCCGGTGTATTTGTTGTAGATGGTGGCGGTGTTTTTGGTGTAGACCTCTTTGCCGCCAATCAGCAGGGGATATTTTTTTATCTCGCTCATCGTAAACTCCTTTTCATTGTGGGGGTGGGTTAACAGAAAGGATAGGCTTCCACGGGTGGGGCCACCCGGTTTTCTTCCAAAAAGCCTGGGCGGAAAGTAAAGCCCAGGCCCGGGGCCTTGGGCAGATGAATAAAGCCGTTTTCCACGCGAATCCCCTCGGTAAACACCGCCTCGTACATGCCGATGGTGTAGGCCGGTGGCTCGAAGGGGAGCTCAAACCAGGGGCAGTTGGGCAGGCTGGCGGCCACCTGCATGTTGGCATACAAACCGCAGGGGTTGCTCCAGGTGTGGGGGATGAACAGTTTGTGGTGCGCTTCGGCCAAGGCGGCGGCCTTGCGCATCTGGAACATGCCCTCGCAGAACACGCTGTCTCCCTGGATGATGTGGTAGCCCTCACGTTCGGCCAAATCGCGGAATTCATTCAGCCCGGTGTTTTTTTCGCCCCCCGCAATGGGAATATCGGTTTTGCGGGCCAGCTGGGCCAGGCCGTCGTAGTTGAAGCGGCCAAGGGGTTCTTCCAGCCATATCACGTCCAGTTTTTCCAGCTCCCGTGCCACACGCAGGGCGGTGTAGGTGTCCCAGCAGGCATCGATGTCCGAGGCGCCGGGCAACTGGTCGGCCTGGTTTGCGTCCACCATAAAGGAAATTTGCCCCTTGTATTTGCCAATGATGGCGCGGATGTCCTCTAAGTCCCGCTCTGGCACGGGGTCGTGCATGCGCAGCTTCACGGCGGAAAAGCCTTGCTCTATACAGGCTTCCACCATGGCCATGCGCTTTTCCCGGGGCAGAATTTCCCCAGCGCTGGCATACAGCCGCATTTTGTTTGAGTAGCCGCCCCACATTTTATATACGGGCAGCCCGCAGGCCTTTCCGGCCAGGTCCCATAGCGCGGCCTCCACCATCCAGGGCCAGCCCATACGCAGCTTGGCGTTGGAGATGATGGGCCGCAGTTTTTCTATCATCAGGGGGTCTTTGCCCAGCAGTTGGCCCTTTAGGAAGGTGTTTACTCCCACCACGTTCTCCCAGCCGTTGGCCGTGCCCGCAGAAATCCCGGCCAGGCCCTCATCGGTTTCAATTTGCACCACCGTCATGCCCACGCTGGTTTGGGCAATGCCAGTACCCCAACTGGGGTGGAATTCCCCGGCCAGGGGGCATTTCACATAGTCCGCCCGTACATTCGTAATCTTCATGCGTTTTTCCTCCTGTTTGCCACCCTTTGCCTAGGGCAGCTGAATTTTCACTTGCTGGGCCTCTTCCAGGGGGAGGGCAATTATATCGTTATAAAAGGTGCGCTGGGGCAATAGGCAAAGAATATGCGCTTCTTCGCCGTCTATTACGTATTGGGTGCCGTGTAGCACCAAGGGGTGCAATTTTACAAAGGTACCCTTGGGCACAATAAAGGCCTCCAGCGTGTCGCTGCTGGGGGGCTCCCAGCTCATGGCGCCAACAAAAATCACCACGTCGCCGTCCAGTGGCAACAGGCCCTCGCAGGTGTATTGGTGGGCCTCCATAAAGCCCACCACCATCTCCGGTGTTTTTTCCACATGGCATACCGAGACGGTGGGCGGGTTGCCCTTGCCAAAATCCAGGGGAATCACATCGGCAAAAAAGCCGCCGCTAAGCACCGAACTCTGGGCTAGGGAGCCGTTGTCCAGCAGGTTTTGGAAACTGCCGTATTTTTGAAAAGCGCTGTGGGTAAGGGGTTTTGCGGTGATGGTTTTCATAGAAAGAATGCTCCTTTTATCGTGAAAATATAAGGGTTTATAGGGAGTGGGTGCCCTGCTGGGAGGCGTCGTCAAAATGTAGCCCCAGGTAGCGTGCGGCCTCGCGCAGTACGGGCAGATACCGCCCATATAGCCCGCCCATATGGTGGATATAGGGGCCGAACATCAGCTTTTCCTCCCAGCGTTTCCAGTTGTCCACCTCCAGCCACAGGTAGGTGTTCATGGTGCCGGGGCCCTTGGTGGTTCGGCCTTCCCCGCAAAACAGGTAGTATTCGCCATTTAGTTCGTCAAAGCGGCAGAGGGTTAAATCGCCCTGGCGCAGCTGGAAGTTTTGCTGGCCCGCCGTAAGGCTGGCCTCGCTGGCGGGGTCTTTCAGGGAGTAGGGGAAGGGGCCGCAGTGCCACAGCAGTTCGGCGTTTTCATTTTCCGGGTGGCGGATGGTCAAATCGGCCAGGAACTCCGCCTGTTCGTATAGGCCGCAGGCCCGCAAAATGGCCAGGGTTACCGCGCCGTTCACGTCGGCCTCGCAGGCCAGGGGCAGGCCTTCGTCGGCCAGTTCTCCCAAAGTGAGGCAGGGGGAGAGCCCCATCAGCCCCGGAAAGGCCGACCAGCACTCCATGGCCCCTGTGGTGCAGTTTTGTTTTTCCATCAGCTGCCGGGTGGCCAGCTTGATGGCCGCGGCACTTTGCAACGCGTCTTCTTCCATGGCACTGCAATCCATGCGGGTGCGCAGCTTGGCCACATAGTCCATCAGGGCGGAGTCTTTGCTCGCCATCATCTGTTTGCCCAAGCTGGCAATCTCAAAGGGGGAGATGGGTACGGTGACGATGCCAAAACGGGAGAGCAGGTCGGCCTCGTTGGCCATCACAGACATGAAGGGTACCGGGCGCGCGCCAATTTTGGCAATACGCAGCGTCTTTACGGCCTTTACCACGGCGGCCGCCCGCAAAAAACGGTCAAAACCCTCGGCAAAGGCATCGTCCTGGGTACGGCAGTTGAAAATATAGCTGTATGTGACCCCAAAACGGCGCAGCACCTTGGTGGCGGCGAACATGCCGCACTGGGTGTCCCGCCCGCGGCTCTCGGCCGTGTTGGGGCTTTCGTCCCGCGGGCCCCACACCAGCACGGGCACAGAAAAAGCGCTGGCAATACCGGCGGCCACCTGCTCTTCGCCAAAATCGCAGAAGGGCAGGAACAAAGCGTCTATCTCGTATCGTTTTAGTTTTTCCACCACCGGGGCTACGTGCTGCGGCTGGAAGGCGATGCCATTTTCGCTCACATCATCGATGTCGATGAGTTCTACCGTGGCCCCTGCTAAGGCGCGTATGCGCGCCATGAACTCGTCTTTTTCACGCTTGGCGGTCTCCATACTTAAAAAACTGCGTTTTACGGGTGTGACGCCCACACGAAGAATTTGCTTATACATGATGTAGCCCCCTAGAATAATATGCGACACGTGCGTCTAGTTCCTCGGCCAATATCTGGCCGGTCTGCATGAAATGAAGGACAGTTTCCCGGCTTGGGATGCCCGCCCGCCCGCCGATGCGGGTGCATTTGATGGCGGAGACGGCGCTGGCAAAGCGGGCGGTTTCCTCGGCGGTGTTTCCCGCCAGCAACCCGGCCAAAAAGGCCCCGTGAAACACGTCGCCTGCGCCCACGGTGTCTGCCACGTCCACCTGGTAGGCCGGTACCTGGAACCCTCCCTCGGGCCCAAAGCCCTGGCAGCCGTTTTCCCCAAAGGTGAACACCGCAATCTTGGGCCCCTTGGCGGCCAGTGCCCTGCAGGCCTCCTGTGGCGGTGCGCCGGGGCACAGCTTTTGATATACAAACTCCGAGGCCACCACCACGTCGGCGGTGGCAAGGCAGTCCTCTATATTTTCCATCTCATAGTCTAAATCCACCAATACTCTTGCCCCGGCGGCGCGGGCCCGGCGGGCGCATTCCAGCGCAAGGGGGGAGGTGCCGGCTATAAAAAAGTATTGGGTCTCTTTAAAATACCGCTCTGGTATCTCTTCTAAAGAGATGGCCCTGGCCGTACCGGGCTGCCAGGCGATGCTGCGCCCGCGGCTTTCCTCGTCGCTCAGTACCGTTGCCATGCTGGTGCAGGCCCCTTCACGCACTTGCAGGCAGACGGTATCAATGCCGTGCAGGGTAAAATCCTTTTCTATAAAGCGGCCATATACATCATCGCCTATGGCGCCCAAAATAGCCCCTTTTGCCCCCAGCCGCGCGGCAGCCACCAAACCTGTGGCCACCTTTCCGCCGCCCTGCCAGCTGCTTCTTTTCACCGTGGAGAAACCGTTGGGCACGGGAAATTTTTCAAAATTCAATAGTAGGTCGATGTTCGGGGTATCCACCCCCACCACATCATACATGCCATACCTCCTCACCAAAGCGTATCCCCACACAACTTATTCTGCATTTTGGAAGATTTTTTATTCATTTTGTTCAATTAGGGCTTGCAAAACAAGTTTTGATTGATTATAATCAGTTCATAAACTAAGTTTGTAAACTAACTGTCCTAAATATACATGAGCCACTAAGAAATGTCAACGGTAATCTAAATTTTAGGTTTAAATATACATAAAAAATACTATATAAGGGAGGCGGAGAGAATGACGAACGGTTTTTTTGCGGACGAACAACAGACCAGCCAGAAGCCCAGGAACATCAAAGTGCACAACCAGCGTTTGGTGGTAAGCCTGCTACAACAGAACGAGGCCCTTTCCGCCAGCGAGATTTCCGAGCGGATTCACCTGAGCAAAACCAGCGTTACCCGTATTTTGAACGACCTGGTTAGCAAAAAATTGGTGAAGATGACCGGCAAGGGCAAAAGTACTATGGAGGGCGGAAAACGGCCCGAACTCTTTGCCCTAAACGAGGAATACTACTATATTGTGGTGGTTCATTTTGGGGTTTCCAGCCTGGAGTATGCCCTGATGAATATGCAGTGCAAGGTGTTGCTGCAAGAGAGAGAAGAATATAGCGACCGCACAAACTACGCCCGGTGTTTTGCCCAGATGGTGGCCGGCGTGGAAAAACTGGCCAAGGAGACCCAGAGCCGTAAAGGGCAGTTGGCCTGCGTGGTGGTGGGCTGCCAGGGCATTGTGGATAGCGCCACCGGCACCTTGTGTTACACGGCCCACAGCCGCTGGGGAAAGGATATAACCCTGCGTAGCAACCTGGCCGAGGCCCTCTCGTTTAAAACCGAAATTATTGTGGAGAATGTGTGCCGGTTTGCGGGCTATGCCGAACTGCTGATGCACCCGCATCTGGCAGAAGAACAGGTGGTTACCATTACGGCCGAGCGCACCGCCGGTGGCTGTATGCTGGACCACGGCACCCTAATACAGGGGGCCAATGGCTTCGTGGGAGAGGTGGGCCATATGGTGGTGGAGCCTTCCAGCAGCAAAGAGTGTATCTGTGGGGGGCATGGTTGTTTCGAGATGATGGTATCCCCCCAAACACTGCGGGAAGAGGCCGTTCTGGGGGTGGAGAGCCACCCGGATTCCCTGTTGGTCAAAGCCGTGCAAAGCGGGGAACTGAAAAGCGGGGATATATTTGCGGCGGCTGATGCGGGCGACCACCTTGCCTGCCAGCTGATGGACCGCTCGGCGCGGTATTTTTCCATGCTGGTGCACAATATCATTCTTTTGTGCGACCCACAGTACATTGTGGTGCAAGGGCTATACGCCGCCGCCGGGGCCTATTTTGCAGAGCGGCTGCGCAGTATGGTGGTGGAACTGCCATTTTTTGAAATCAAACGCAATTTGCGTATTTTATATTCCCCCATTGAGTATTTCACCAGTGTCTATATCGGCGGCGCCTTTTTTGCCGTGAACCAGATGCTGGCGGATAATAATTTGTATACCTAGAAGCGATAACGAGGGTATGGAGGTGGTGGCCCTACGGTGAAAGGCTCCGGTGGTTTGGCTTTAAAAATGTCTTTGGCAGAAAGTAGAATCCATCAAGACTCAGGAGGAAAGAAATGAAAAAACGTACTTTGGCCTTGTCTCTTGCGCTTATGTTAGTGGCCGGCATTCTCACAGCCTGCGGTTCCAGCAGTTCTTCTGCCGCGCCTGCGGCTTCGGCGTCCGCTGGCAGCACGGCCAGCGCCTCCTCTGCCGCCCCAGCGGCCAGCGGCCTTTCGGGCGAACTGGAACTTTGGGTATATGAGGAGTTTTACAAAGATGCCGAGCAATCCCCTTTGGGAATGGCAACGGCAAAATTCATGGAAGAAAACCCGGGCGTTACCATCAACATTACCCCGGTTCCCTATGGTAGCAGTAGCTACCGCGACAAATACATCCAGGCGGCCAATGGCGGCGGCGGCCCCGACATGCTGATGAGCGACAACATCTGGGTGCCCCAGTTTGCCGCCATGGACATTATCATCCCCCTAACCGACCGTATGGGCGCGATGAAGGATGACTTCTTCCCCGGCACCATTGAAGCTGCCAGCTACAACGACAATATCTACGGCATGCCCTTCGCAGCCGATAGCATGGTGCTCTTCTACAACAAAGATATGTTTGAAGCCGCCGGGCTGGACCCCGAAAAGCCCCCGGTTACCTGGGAGGAGTTCCGCGATTGCGCCATTGCCCTGCGCGACAACGGCATGGGCGGCTATGGCCTGCTGGGCGGCTGGGGCGGTTCCTTTGAATGGCTTCCCTGGCTGTGGCAGAACGGCGGCACCATTGTGGGCGAGGACGGCAAGGCCGCCTTCAATTCCCCCGAAGGCATGGAAGCCACCGAGTTTTTCCTGAACCTCATCACCAAAGACGGTGTGGTGCCCGAAGCGGCCCTGACCTGGAAATCTTGGGACGAACTGGCCACCGGTTTTGCCAACCAAACCGTGGGCATGGCCCAGGGCATGGCGGTGCTGCGCGAAGCGCTCTCCCGCCAGAATGCAGATTTCAACTGGGGTGTGGCCCCCCTGCCTTACAGCAAAGAGCAGGCTAACACCCTGGGCGGCAGCCACTGGGTTATCAACAAGAACTCTGAAAATGCCGACGTGGCCTACGCGTGGATTGACTATGTCTCGGCCAAAGAGCAGGCTCTGGACATCTGTGACGGCTACCTGCGCATTTCGGCCCGCAAAGATGCCCTGGAACAGAAAAATGCCAAGGACGACCCCGTGACCCAGGTGTTTGTGGAAGCGCTGGACAATTCCCGTCCCCGCCCCACCATCCCCGAGTGGACCACCATTGATTACGATTGCATCCAGCCCGCGTTTATGAAGGTGATTTTTGAAGGCGCCGACATTCAAACTGCCATGCAAGAAGCGGAAACCCTGGCAAACGAAGCCCTGAGCGAGTAAACACCGCGGTAGTGCTATACGGAACCACTGTTTTAAAACCGAGAGGAAGAGCCAAACCCACACTGCATGTGTGCAAAAGCATATGGCAGAGCGTTTGTGAATGCATGCTGCGGCGGCAGAGTGATGCCGCCGCAGCCCCTTAGGGGGAAGCAGGAAGGGCGGCCTTCCTTTCGGTTGTTCTTTGTTTCGGCCCCAAAAAAGAGAATGAAACGCCTAGACGCCCTGCAAGGGGTGTGGCTGCGTTTTCATATAGAGTATCCTGGCTTTGGAAATTGCAGTACGAAACAGGGGAGGACTTGCCATGGCACAACAAAACTATGGCGGCGCTATGCCACAGGCCGCAGTGAGGCTGAAAAACAAGAAGGACATCAACCAAAACTGGACGGGTTATCTGCTCATCGCCCCAGCCACCCTCATCATGCTGGCGGTTATTTTGTATCCGCTGGGGATGAACATTGTGATGAGCTTCCAGAAAATTCTGATGATGAAGCCCCATCTGGGCACCCCGTTCACAGGGTTTGAAAACTACACCAAGGTTCTGCAAGACCCCAATTTCTGGCGTGCGGCCCGCAACAGCTTGGTGTGGACGGTCTCCTCGGTGGCTTTGCAAATTTTGCTGGGCCTGGCCGTGGCCGTGATTTTGAACAAGGCTCTCAAAGGCCGGGGCATCTTCCGCGGCCTGATGCTGATACCCTGGATTACCCCGGGCGTGGTGGCGGCCATCACCTGGAAGTGGATGTACGACGGCCAGTACGGCATCATCAACCACATTCTCATGAGCCTGCACCTCATTGATAAACCCATTGTATGGCTGGGCAACGTGAGCACGGCCTTCCCAGCTGTAATTGCAGAGCACGCCTGGAAAAATTTCCCTTTTGCGGCGGTGATGCTACTGGCTGCCATGCAGGTGATTTCCTACGATTTGTACGAGGCGGCCGATATAGATGGCGCCAGCGCCTGGCAGAAGTTTCGCCATATCACCCTGGCTGAAATTCGCCCCACGCTCTACCTCACCATGCTGCTTACCACCATATGGACCTTCAACAACTTCGACACCATCTGGCTGATGACCGAGGGCGGCCCCTCCGGCACCACCGATACCCTGACCACCTATGTGTATAAGGCCACCTTCCAGGCCTTCAACTTGGGCAAGGCGGCGGCCATAGCGGTGCTGATGTTCCTGGCCTTGCTCTGCCTGGTGATTGTGTATGCACGCGCGGTGCAAAAGGAGGAGCAATCATGAAAAAGAAAACCGGGGGCGTAGTGCTCAGCTATTTCTTCTTGGCTGTCTTTTTGCTCATTGCCGTGTTTCCCTTCTTTTGGATGGTGTCCACCTCGCTGAAAACCACCGATGCCATTTTTTCCATCCCACCCAAATTTTTTCCAGAGACACTTCATGTTGACGCCTACCTAAAGATATGGGAAAAGGGAGATTTTTTCCGATATTTTCTGAATAGCTTTAAAGTGGCCCTGCTCACCACCGTATTTGCCATGTTCATCTCCATGATGGCGGGCCTGGGCTTTGGGCGTTACCAGTTCCGTGGGCGGAAAACCCTCCAGCTTTTGCTGCTGCTGGCCCAGTTGTTCCCGCTGGTGCTGCTGGTTACCCCTTACTACACCATTATGAAAAACTTGGGCATTTTAAACAGCCATCTCTCGCTTTTCTTGGCCTATACCTCGTTTGTGGTGCCTTTCAGCGTGTGGATGTTGACCAACTACTTTAAGGCCCTGCCGGTAGAACTGGAAGAGGCCGCCATGATAGACGGCTGTACCAAGGTGTGGGCCCTGATACGGGTGACGGTACCCCTTTCGGCCCCGGGCATTGTGGCCACAGCCATCAACGCCTTTATCCTGGCCTGGAACGAGTTTCTCTTCGCTCAAACCTTCATTGATTCGCCGGACTTGCGCACGCTGCCCATTGGCCTAAAAACCTTCATGGGCCAGTATTCCACCGATTGGAACATGCTGATGGCGGGGGCTGTTATCAGCACCGTACCGGTTA